>CAZCJI010000033.1:5766-14613 GCA_964498625.1 uncultured Rhizobium sp. | reverse complement strand
AGATGCGCACGGTCTATGGCGACCACCAGCGCTTCATCGACACCTACTTCAAGACATATCGCGGCAAGTATTTCACCGGCGACGGCTGCCGCCGCGACGAGGACGGCTATTACTGGATCACAGGCCGCGTCGATGACGTGATCAACGTCTCCGGCCATCGCCTGGGCACGGCGGAAGTCGAAAGCGCGCTGGTCGCGCATCATGATGTCGCGGAGGCTGCCGTCGTGGGTTATCCGCACGACATCAAGGGCCAGGGCATCTATGCCTATGTCACGCTGAAGACCGGCGTGGCGGCAACCAACGCGCTGAACAACGAACTCAAGCAATTCGTCTCGCACGAGATCAGCCCGATTGCGAAACCCGATGTGATCCAGTTCGCGCCGGGTCTTCCGAAAACACGCTCCGGCAAGATCATGCGCCGCATCCTGCGCAAGATCGCGGAAGGCGACACCAGCAATCTCGGCGATACGACGACGCTGGCCGATCCGAGCGTTGTGGACGATCTGGTGAAGAACGGACCGAAAAAATGAAAAACCTCTCCTGGCAGATCGGCGACGTGAAGATCACGCGCGTCGTCGAATCCGAGCTCCCGGTCGTGCACAAATATTCTTTCCTGCAGCAAGCCACACCCGAGGCGCTCAAAGAGATGCCGTGGCTCTATCCGCACTTCGTCACGCCGGAAGGCGCGATGATGCTGTCGATCCATGCGCTGCTCGTCGATGCCCCGGGCATGAAACTCGTGGTGGATACCTGTATCGGCAACGACAAGCCCCGCGCCCTGCTCCGCGGTCAGAAACTGCAGACGCAATTTCTTGAGCACATCACCGAAGCAGGTTTCTCACGCGAGAAGGTCGATGCCGTCGTCTGCACGCATCTGCACGTCGATCATGTCGGCTGGAACACGATGCTTCAGGACGGCAAGTGGGTGCCGACCTTCCCAAACGCGCGCTACCTGATCGGCAGAACCGAATACGACCATTGGCGGGACGCGCAGGAAGGCGAAACGGTCGAGATCATGAACGACTCCGTTGAACCGATCTTCGACGCAGGTCTCGCGCAGACCGTCGCGATGGATCATCGCGTCTCGCCGGAGATCCGGCTGGTGCCTACGCCGGGGCATACGCCGGGCCATGTCAGCGTGATGATCGAATCAAGGGGCGAGACCGCGATCATCACCGGCGACATGATCCACCACCCCTGCCAGTTCGGCAGGCCCGACTGGCTATCGATGTTCGATGCCGATCAGGGCGCGGCCAATGCGCGGCGCCACACGATGTTCAACGAATGGGCCGACAAGCCATGGCTCATTATCGGCACGCATTTCGCCGCGCCGACGGCGGGGCACATCAAGCGCGACGGCGCCGGTTATCGCTTCGAAGCGTGATCTGCTTGCGGGAGGATGCCGGCGTCCTCGTTGAGTTCTTGCTCCAATCGCGCCGCGCGCGCTTCGAGATCCCGCGCCACCCGAAGCATCTTTTCGCGATACTCAACCCAGGAGGTCGCGGCTGCGGAGTGGCGCAAATGCGCGGCCTTCCTGAGAAGGTTTTCGACCCTTCGATCCATTGTACGGTAACGTACGAAACGGGGTCGCGTTCCCGCGACGGTTGCCGATCGGCTCGCCGCTCTAGGCCGCTGTGGCGGTATCGCGCTTCAAGGCCGTCAATCGAAACTCCCGCAAGAGGCCGCCCGTATTCGGAATTCCCGTGATTGCCGGGTCGTAGACGGACTGCCGCCATCCGATAAAGGTAAGGATCTGGCGCGCACCTCCGCCGCCGACATCGGCAAATGGCAGCATGATCTCTTCGGCCAGCTGGTGCTCTCCCGAAAGACGGCGCGCCGCGCGCACGCCGCGCCCGATGGCGCCGTCCGCGACCGCCGAGAACCGGGACAGACGCTCAGCCTGGTTTTCCGGCGGCGTCAGGGCCAGCCAGTCCACGCCCGTGATGTCGCGGCCCGCTCCCTCCACGATATGAGAGCCCGCAAGCCGGCAGAACACGCTTTTCCCCGGGACCACCTCGAAAATGCAGATCGATGGCAGCAAATTGGCGATTGCCCTCGGTTTGAACTCGGCGCGCATCGGAAGACGGTCGCCATGCCACAGCGAGAGCCAGTACCGCGCGAAACGGTCGCCGTCCTTTCCCGCCGGATCGTCGTCGAAACAACGGCGCGCGGCATCGAAATCGAAATTCAAGCCCAATCCTCCATCGCTTTGGCCATTGCGATATCCTTGTCCGTGACGCCACCCGCATCATGCGTCGAGAGGATCACATCCACCTTGCTATAGACGTTGAACCATTCGGGATGGTGATCCATTTGTTCCGCCATCAGCGCGACGCGCGTCATGAACGCGAACGCCGCGTTGAAATTCTGAAACACAAATTTTCGCGCGATGGCATCGCGGTCCGGGACATCGGACCACTTCGGCAATTCTTTCAGCGCGGCGGCACGGGCGGCGGGATCGAGTTTTTTCATAGGCGAAGGTCCGATTTCTATCTAACGTATAACTCATGAATTGGTCGCAAATCGAATCTCCGTCGCTGGACGATTTCGAGACATTGGCACGCGATGCTTTTGCGTCGCTCCCGGAGGAATTTCGCGCTCTTGCCGGCGATATCGTGTTTCACGTGGCCGATTTTCCTGATGAAGACGTTGTTAGGGATATGGAGCTTGAAAGCGAATTCGAGATTCTCGGTCTCTTCCAAGGGCCGGATCTGGCGTCCGCTGAAGCCGGTCAGGGGCACGCGCTCCAGACAATGATCTTCCTCTATCGCCGCCCGATCCTCGACTATTGGGCCGAGCACGAGGAGAAACTCGGCGATATCGTGCGCCATGTCCTGATCCACGAGATCGGTCATCACTTCGGACTTTCCGACGAGGACATGCATGAGATCGAGGGAGCTTCCGATTAGCGCAGCGCGTAGTGACGCTGCGGCACATAAAGGCTGCCGTTCGGCCCTAAATGGCTTTCGTAGAGGATGAACTCCCGCGCTTCGAACGGCGCACTCGCGTAAAGCCCGTGATCGACGAGGTAGTCCATTGCGATACCAGGCGGCGTGCCGCGTAAACGTGCCAGCGTGACATGCGGCGTAAACTTGCGCGGCTCGGCGGCCAGGCCAATGCGCTGCATCGCCGTTTCGATCTTGCGCTGAAAATGCAAAAGCGCGTCATTCGGCGCGACACCGGCCCACAGCGCCCGCGGGTTCTTGCCACCGAATTCTCCAACGCTTTTTAGCTGCACCGTCAACGCCGGCGCGGAGATCGCGGACAAAGCGTCGTCAATCGCCGCGGCTTCGCGGCCACCCACTTCGCCGATGAACCGCAATGTCAGGTGCATCTGCTCGCGCGTCTGCCAGCGTGCGCCGGGAACGCCGGACTGGATCATAGTGAGCGAGGCCGCGACCAGATCAGAAATAGCGAGGGCGACGAACAGACGCATCATGCGCCGACGAGCCGTCCGAGCGGCAGACGTTTGCGGAATAGGATAACGACTGTGCCATAGGCAACGGCACCGAATAACACGGCAAGACCAAGCGAGGCTTCATGCTGTATCAGGCCGCCTTGCGGCCGGAGCGCGATGCCAAGCGTTGCTCCCGCGAGCGCGGCACCGCCGGTCGCTGCAAAGCCCAGAAAGCTCGGCAACAGCGAACGCAGGAAAACTTCGTCGATAACAAGCCACCCTCGCCTGAGCGCCAGGAATACGAGCAGGCTGACATTCGCCCAGGAACCCAACGACGTGCCGAGCGCCACCCCGAGCGCGCCAAGATGAAATCCCCATACCAACAGAAATTTCATGCCGATGTTCACAACGACGGCAAGAATTGTCGCGCGCACAGGTGTCGCCGTGTCGTGGCGCGCGTAGAATGTCGCCGCGATCACGCGTACGAGAACGAAAGCGGGAATACCCACACCGTATCCCATCAGCGCCATAGCCGAGACATCGGCAGCATCCACATGGAACGCGCCGTGCGCAAATATCCCACGCATGATCGTATGGGGCACGAACAGGAACGCCGCCATGAACGGCAGCGTGAGAAACAGACCAAGCGCGGCGCTGCGGTTCTGCGCCCCCTGTGCGCCGGCTTCGTCACCTTTGGCGATCAGAGTCGACATTTCCGGCAACAAGACTGTCGCCAACGCGATGCCGAGAACGCCCAAAGGAAGCTGGTTGATGCGGTCGGCATAATTCACCGCCGTCAGCACGCCGGGAAAAAAGCTGGCGATCAGCGTGTCGAAGAAAAGCTGTATCTGTACACCCGCCGAGCCAATGGTCGCGGCGCCAAGCGCGCCCATGAAATTCTTCGTTTCGGGATTCCAGCGCGGCCAAGTGAAACGCAGGCGGAGGTGGCTGCGCGCCGCAGCCCATACAATGAAGATGATCTGCAAAAATCCAGCGAGCAGAACGCCACCCGCCGCGGCATAGGCTGCGTTCGGAAACCACTTCGCACACAGCAAGGTGCCGATCATCGCAATGTTGAGGAAGATCGACCACGCGGCGGCAGCTGCGAACTTGCCGTGTGCATTCAGCATCGCGGAGAGCTGCACGGCGATGACCGTCAGGATCAGATAGGGAAAGGTGATGCGCGACAACGCGGTCGCGAGTGCGGTCTGTCCCGGATGCGCGGAGAAGCCCGGCGCCATGATCTCCACGATCCAGGCCATGCAGGCGAGCGCGAGCGCCAGAAGAACGAGCTGCGCCACGATCTGCCAGGAGTAGACGTTGTCCGCGAAAGCCGCGGCCTGCTCCTCGCCCCGCTTCTCGCGCGCAGCCGCATAGCGCGGAATGAAGGCGACGTTGAAGGCGCCTTCCGCAAAGATGTTGCGGAACGAATTGGGCAACCGCCACGCGACAAAAAAAGCGTCAGACAAAAAGCCGTCGCCGAGCACGGCCGCCATGATGATGTCACGCACGAATCCCGCAATGCGTGAAAGCAGCGTGTATCCACCGACGGAGGCCAGACGCTTCAGCATGGGAACCGGGTTCGACTCGCTTTTAGAGATTAGACGGCGGAGAAGGCAGGCGCATAGGTGAGTGCCGTCACACCGCTAAGCGCACCCGGAACGAGTTCGAGCGCCTGCAAATGCGGCCCGGCGAAAGCGCAGGCAATCCCGTCCACCTTCGCCGCGCTGAAACCGAAACGTCCGTAGTAACCGGTATCGCCCAGCACGATGACGGCTGCGATCCCCCGCTCCCGGCAGGCATCAAGACCTGCGCGAATCAGAGCGCTCCCGATCCCCGCGTTTTGACGACCGACGTGTGCGCAAACGGGCGCGAGGGCCGCAACCCGGCACAGGCCGGGTTCCACCCCCATCCTGCTGAACATCACGTGCCCCGCGACTCTGCCCTCTTCAACCGCCACAAGCTCTACAATCACGTCGCCGGCCGCACGCAATCCGGCGATCAGCGCGACTTCGCCGTCGCCAATTCCATATTTCTCCCGGAAAGCTGCCTCAACGACCGTGGCGATCTCCGCCGCGCAGCCATTGCAATCCCCGCGGATCGTAAATGATGCAGATTGCCGGGTTTTCATACTTTTTCCTTATGCCTCGAACCGCTTGATACAAATGCCACGCGACACGATATAATGGGCGAGCCGGCGCAACCGCCGGGAAGGAAGGAATTTTATGGCTGACTACAACAATCCCGTACTGCGTAGCCAAACGGCTGCCTCCGGCGTCATGGACGCGGGCCTGCGCGCCTATATGCTGCGCGTCTACAACTACATGCTGGTCGGACTGGTGCTGACCGGCGCCACCGCCTGGCTGACGGCCCAGACACCGTTTGGCGACATGTTCTTCCAGCAGAGCTACCAGAACGGGCACCCCGTCATCGGGCTAAATATTCTGGGCTGGATCGCGTTGTTCGCGCCGCTCGGGCTCGTCATGTTCCTGTCGTGGCGCATCCAGGCGATGAGCGCGGCGACTGCACACATCACGTTCCTGGTCTATGCCGGCATCATGGGCATATCGCTCGCGCCGATCCTGCTGCTCTATACGGGTGAGAGCATCGCGCAGACGTTCTTCATCACCGCCGGAACCTTCGGCGCGATGAGTCTCTGGGGCTATACGACAAAGGCGAACCTGTCCGGTTTCGGCTCGTTCCTTTTCATGGGCCTGATCGGCATCATCATCGCCTCCCTGGTGAATTTCTTCCTGCATTCCAGCGCGCTCGCGTTCGCGATCTCGATCATCGGCGTGCTCGTGTTCACCGGCCTCACCGCCTATGACACGCAGTCGATCAAAGAGATGTACAGCGCCAACGACGACGGCTCGGTCTCCGGCAAGAAGGCGATCATGGGGGCGCTGCGCCTCTATCTCGACTTCGTGAACCTGTTCCTAATGCTGCTGCGCTTGTTCGGCAATCGCCGCTAAGCGGAGTGAATGAGCGAGGCCCCGGCGGAAACGCCGGGGCCTTTTTCTTTGAAGGGTCATGGACACTGCGCCGGAACGTCTGCCCGTCGAACTCGTGCCGCATCGCCCGGAATGGGCAGCGATGGCGCGCGACGAGGCAAAACGCCTGCGCGAAGCGATTGGCGAAAACATCTTGATCGAAATTCACCACATCGGCTCGACCGCCATACCCGGTATCCACGCCAAGCCGACCGTCGATCTGATGCCGCTGGTGACAAATCTTTCCGAACTGGACGCGCGCAAGGCCGATGTTTGCGCGCTCGGCTATGAATGGCGTGGCGAATTCGGCATATCCGGCCGCCGGTTTCTCACGCGCATGAGCGATGATCGCCGCCAGCGGCTTTTCAATGTCCACTGCTTCGAGGCATCGATGCCGGATGTCGATCGTCACCTGGCCTTTCGCGACTATATGCTTACGCATCCCGGTCGCGCCAAAGCCTACGAAGCCGAGAAGTTCCGCGCCCGTGACATGCAGCCCGACGACACGCTGGCCTACTCGCAGGAAAAAGGTCCGTGGATCAAAGCGGCGGAGCAGGAAGCGCTCGCCTGGTATCGGATGCGTTAGAGACTCCGCGCCGCGAGCGCCTTGAACAGAGTCCTGTCGAACACGCGCAACACCTGCGCCAGATCGTGACCGCGCTTCAGGATGCGTCCGCCGGCCTCAATGACGGCATATTGTCCCTGACGGGTGCGCAGTTTGGGCCGCTTTTCGATGGTGAAGAGCGCCGCTTCGCTGCTGCGCCGGAAGATCGAAAACGCGGCGACCTCGGAAAGAAAGTCTATTGCATAGTCGCGCCACTCGCCTGCGGCGACCATGCGGCCATAGATCGTGAGGATACGGTCGAGTTCGGCGCGGTCGAAGCGCACCTGAGCGACCTGCCCGCCTGGAGACGCCGTCCGCGCGGGTTGCGAGCCCTGTACCGCACGGAGGAACGCTATGGGTTCCTCGACCATTGCGAGGATGATGGCGCGCTCTGCCGGGCAGGTCAAACATTCGTGACCACGTTCGCTAAAGGGCTATACGGATTTGTAATTTCGAGATCTGCCGCAAAATAAACAAAATTGCGACTTGGTCAGGCCTTTATCGAACCCGATCTTCCGACTCGTCGGCTGGCCTGAGTTGAGGGACAGTTTCGTAGCGAATTAAGCCCCCCAGCCCCTCGCTGCGGCGTTGTTCTGATCGGTCGGCCGACACCTTCCCTTTTAAGCTCATCCGATACGATTACAGCTTCGTAACATCGTCGCGTTGCGAATAGCTCTTGGTTGCGCAAATTCACACATAAAGCAGCGAAGAATTTCGCTACACGTATCTGACAGACCTGTTAGCGTCCGCACCGAAATCGGAATGGTTTTTGGGGGTTTTCATGTTGCGTAAGTTTGCGGGAGTGCTCGCGCTATGCCTTGGCGCGGTTCCGGGCGTAGTCCAGGCACAGACGTTGGTGTCGCTCAATCATCCTATGCCTGGCGGCGGTGCACAAATCACGATGCAGCTCACCGATGGCACCGTGATGGCGCAATCCATTCAAAACGATGCGCAATGGTACAGGCTGACAGCCGACAATACCGGCAGCTACGTCAACGGAACGTGGGCGAAGATGGCGAGTTTGCCTGCGGGCTATTCGCCTCAGGCTTTCGCGTCCGCCGTGCTGGCCGACGGCCGTCTCATCATCGAAGGCGGCGAGTACAACCCCGCCAACAATTTTGCGCTCACAAATCTCGGAGCGATCTACGATCCCCAAGCCGACACATGGACGCCGGTCTCACCGCCAAAGGGCTTCAAGTACATCGGTGACTCTTCTTCGCTCGTGTTGCCTGACGGTCGCTATGTTGTCGGCGATAAGCTGAATAAAAAAATGGCAGCGTTCGACCCCAAAAAAAATAAATGGGAGAGCCTGGGATCAACGGGTCATCTGGGTTTCGCGTCGGAAGAAACCTGGACGTTGCTGCCGGACGGCACAATCCTGACGGAGAACGTCAAGAAAGCTCCGAATACGCAGATTTACGATCCCGCCACGGGTATCTGGACATCTGCGGGCCAAACGCCTGTTGCGCTGAACGCCCCGCCTTGCTGTGCCTGCTTCGGGTTCGGTGCCAAAAAGCCTTATTGCCCGCCGGGCGAGATCGGACCCGCGCTTCTGATGCCGGATGGTTCTGTTTTTGCCACCGGCAGCATTCCAAAAGGTCAGAACACGGCCCACACGGCAATTTACCGCAATGGCGTGTGGACAGCCGGTCCCGATAT
Source organism: uncultured Rhizobium sp. (assembly GCA_964498625.1). GTDB lineage: Bacteria > Pseudomonadota > Alphaproteobacteria > Micropepsales > Micropepsaceae > Rhizomicrobium. The sequence continues at coordinate 5,963 of CAZCJI010000033.1, read as the reverse complement.
TCCGAACCACGATGATATGGGCGACAATTTCGGCGCCCTCCTGCCGAACGGTCATGCATTGGTCGAGGGAGCCAGCGGCGGGCTTTATGAATTCGATGGCACGAACCTGACCGCAACACATCAGAATGCCGCGGGTAACAGCCTGATGGTGCTTCCGACGGGCGAAATCCTTCTGGGCGGCTCCCAGGTTTATCGTT
>CAZCJI010000033.1:0-5666 GCA_964498625.1 uncultured Rhizobium sp. | reverse complement strand
TGATCGAAGAAAAGCCTGCCCGGCTTCCAACCGGGCAGGCTTTTTCGTTTATCCGAGCTTCGATTTCAGGAAGACGCCGAATTGGCCCCAGAGGCCGCCGGCAGCGCCCGTAACAACCGAAATCGCTGTGCCCAGAGCCAGCACGAAATTCGGCGTGTCCCCCAGCAGGACCGAAAGGCCTATGCCGATCAAGGCGCACAATCCGCCCGCTATCGCACCGCCCAGCGCTCCCCACATGTAGCCACGCGCCGCATCGCGGGCATAGAGCAATCCGGCGACGCCCGAGATCAGCATCCCGCCGAACATAAAAACATTGTCGCGCACCCACGGAACGAAGTGACCTGCGACGACCATGGCGAGCTGCAGCGCCGTTCCAACGGTGGTGGAGCGCTGGAGAATTTTCGCATCGATCATTGACGCCCCCGTCTACGATTTCCCGTCGGGCTTCTTGACCGAACTGGTCACCTCGCCCATCTCGGCTTTCCAGTCGATTGGGCCGCTGACGAAGCTTTTCTCAAGCAGCTCGAATTCTTCCGCATTCCCGGCCCGGAAATGCGCATACATGCTATCGAAATCCGCGCCCTCGCCATAGCCCACGCCCGATTCCACCAGGCGTGTCTTGCCTCCGCCGATATCCTGGAATTCGAAGATCGTGCGGATTTTGTCGATGACTTCCTGCTTGAAGGGGCCGCCTTTTGGCGCGTGCTCGTTGTGAATGACCAACAGATGCTCGGGGTAATAGACCAGGATGCGGTTGCGGATGTTTTCCGCATCGCCAATTTTCGACGTGGGAAGATAGGACGCCTCGAGCATTCCATCGTGTCCAGGCGTGATATGCACAATCGGCGCACCCCAGGTTCTAAAACCCTCGTCGGTCGTGAACGCAGCCCAGACTTTCGAGACCGGCGCGTCGATGACGGCTTCAAGGCGCTGCACGCGATGCCCATCGGCGTCCCGGAACGACGTGTCCTTGATGGTGCCTGCGCATACCGCCGTCGTTGAACACAGCAACGCAACTGATAACAAAAGAGGTTTCATGGCTTTCCCTTCCCTCGGATTTGATTGGATGCGGCTTCGGTCTCGAGCCGCCTGACGTAGTCGCGCAACATCTCGACAGAACGATCGAACGCCTCGATAGCGCGATGGGTCCTCGCCTGCATGACCCCACCTTCCATCGTCGTGAGCGTGAAGATCGCGAGCCCCCGTCTGTCGAGATCGTCGGGCAAGCGCGTTCCGGCTTCGATATAGCAACGCTCGATGGCATCGACCCAGCCGTTGAAATTCACGGCGATGAGATCGCGAACAGGCGGATCCGGTTCATGCAGTTCGAGCGCAAGATTGCCGATCGGGCAGCCATAGAAGCATTCGCTGCCAACAAGTGCGCGGCGATATTGCGCCAGCAATGCGAAGACCCGCTCGATGGGATCGCTGACACCGTCCCACGCCGGTACAAGCAGCATCGGATAGATGCCATCGCGATAGCGCCGCAGGACTTCCATCAGGAGATCCTGTTTCGTCTGGAAGAAGTGATAGAGGCTGCCGCTGTTGGCGCCGGCCGCACGCAAAATGTCCGACACGCTGGTGGACTCGTACCCTTTCTCCGAGAAGAGCCGCATTGCGGTGAAGGCGAGCCGGTCCTTGGTATCTTCGGGCATACCCCAGACTTGATTGACCATTCAACTAAGTCAAGCGCAGAAGTGTTGCTTAAAGGACGCATTTCCCAATCGTAACTATTAGCGGGTTGCGGCTAAGATCCGATTTCTCTAGACGAAACAGGCTTTTTTCCTCTGCCATAACCGCGCCCATGATCGAGATCGAGGGACTGACCAAGCGCTTCGGCCCGGTGACAGCTGTGGCCGATCTGAGCCTTTCCGTGGGCAAAGGCGAAGTGCTCGGTTTTCTGGGGCCCAACGGCGCCGGAAAATCCACCACGATGAAGATGATCACGGGCTATCTGACACCGACATCGGGCCGGATCAGCATTTGCGGCCACGATGTCGAAACGGATCAGATTTCGGCTCAATCCCAGATCGGCTATTTGCCGGAAGGCGCTCCCGCCTATGGCGACATGACTGCCCGCCAGTTTCTGCACTTCATTGCCGGTGTCAGAGGATTCAGAGGCGACGGCGCAAACGCCGCCGTCGCGAAGGTTGTTGCGAAGACGGAACTAGCCCCGGTTCTGGACCGGCCGATTGAAACACTATCGAAAGGGTTCAAGCGCCGCGTGGGGTTGGCGCAAGCCATCCTGCACGACCCGCCCGTCCTGATCATGGACGAACCGACCGATGGTCTGGACCCGAACCAGAAGCATTCCGTGCGCGCGCTTCTGAAAGCGATGGCGCCCCAGAAGGCGATCATCGTATCCACGCATCTGCTTGAAGAAGTCGAAGCGGTTTGCACACGCGCCGTCATCATCGACCGCGGTTCGATCGTGGCCGACGGAAAACCCTCGGAATTGCTCGCGCGTTCGCGCTATCACAACGCGGTCACGATGACCCTGCCGGCCGGGAAAGCCGCGGCTGCCGCGGCGAAGCTCAAGCTGCTTCCCAATGCCATGACGCTCGAACAATCCGCGCCTGACAATGGCCTGGTTCAGATCACGGTGTTTCCAAAGGCCGGCGCGTTGCTGGTCGAAGATGTCAGCACCCTTGCAGTCCGCGAACAATGGGATGTGAAAGAGCTTTACGCCGAAGCCGGCCGGCTGGATGAAGTCTTCCGCGCTATCACCACCCACGACACAGCACGCGCGCGAGCATCCGCCGCATGAGTCAGGTCTGGCAGATTTTCAAACGCGAGTTCGCGGCCTATTTCGCGACGCCGCTCGCCTATGTGTTCATCGTGATCTTTCTGTTCGCGATGGGGGCTTTCACGTTCTACATCGGGCGCTTCTACGACAATGGTGTGGCCGATCTCGGTGTCTTCTTCTCCTATCACCCATGGCTCTATCTTTTCCTGGTGCCCGCCATCGCGATGCGGCTGTGGGCCGAAGAAAGCCGCACCGGAACGATCGAACTGCTCCTGACGCTTCCCGTTCCGCTGTGGGAGACCGTCGTCGGCAAGTTCCTCGCGGCATGGGCATTCACGGCCGTCGCCCTTGCCCTCACCTTCCCGATCTGGATCACCGTCAACTATCTGGGCCATCCCGACAACGGCGTGATCGTCGCCGGCTATATCGGCAGCCTTTTGATGGCCGGCGGCTATCTCGCCATCGGTTCCTGCCTTTCCGCCACCACCAACAATCAGGTGATTGCCTTCGTGGTCACGGTGGTTGTCTGTTTCCTGTTCACGATTTCCGGCGCACCGCTGGTGCTCGATTTCTTCCGCGCCTGGGCACCGCAGGTCCTGATAGACGCCGTGTCGTCGTTCAGCTTCATCACGCATTTCTCGGCTATCACCGCCGGCGTGCTCGACCTTCGCGATCTGATCTTCTTCCTGTCGCTGATCGCGCTGTTCCTGACCGCAAACGTCGCCATTCTCGATCTCAGGAAGAGCGGCTGAGATGGCAACCACGCTTTCCCGCCGCACCTATGCCCTTGCGGCGATCGTCCTGGCAGCGATCATCTTCGTGGCGCTCAACATCGCAGCCGATGCTTGGCTGACGACCGCAAAGCTAGACCTGACCGAAAACGGCCAGTTCACGCTCGCCCAGGGCACGCGCAACATCATCGCGAACCTGGAGGAGCCGGTAACGCTGCGGTTCTACTACTCCAAGCAGGTCGCGAGCGAATATGCGCAGACCGCCGCCTACGCCAAGCGCGTGCGTGACCTTCTCGGCGAATATCAATCGCTGGGCCACGGCAAAATCATCCTGGAGGAAATCGATCCCGAGCCGTTCACCGATGCGGAGGATCAAGCAACGGCGCAGGGGCTGACCGGCGCGCCCACCGACAGCGGCGATGTCGTCTATTTCGGCCTGGTCGGCACGAACCGCATCGATGGCAAGGAAGTCATCCCCTACTTCGCGCCGGAGCGCGAACAATATCTCGAATACGATCTTTCCTCGCTGATCTATCGCCTGTCGAACCCGAAGAAACCGCAGCTCGGCATCGTCTCGAGCCTGCCGTTGCAGACGGGACCCGGCGGCATGCAGGCGATGATGCAAGGCCAGGCGCAGCCCTATGCCGTCTATCAGGAACTCGCCCAAGCCTATGAGCCGCAAATGATTCCGGCGGGCTTCACAGCAATTCCCAAAGGCATCGGTGTGCTGATGATCGCACACCCGCCCGCGCTCAACGACGCCCAATTGGAAACGATCGACCAGTTCGCGCTGAACGGCGGTCGCGTGCTCGTCTTCGTCGATCCCAATTCGGAAATGGCGCAGGCCGGCGGCAATCCCTATCAGCCCTCCGCGACACCGCCCTTCTCCGATCTTCCCAAGCTCTTTCAGGCGTGGGGTATCGGCTACAACATGCAGAAGATCGTCGGCGACCGTGCGCTGGCCCAGCATGTGCAGGTCGGCGATCCGCGCGATCCCGTCGCGCTCTATCCCGTCTGGCTGCATCTCACGCCCGACAATTTCGACGGCAAGGATCCGCTGACAGCGAACCTGCAATCGCTCAATCTCGCGAGCGTCGGTGCTCTGCATCCATTGAAAGGCGCAACGACCACGTTCGCGCCTCTTATCACATCGTCCGATCAGTCCTCGCTGCTCGACGCCGGACAGGTGCGCATGAATCCCCGGCCGCAGGATCTTCTGAACCAAATCCTGCCGACCGGCGAGAAATTCGTCATTGCCGCGCGCGTCTCCGGCGAAGCCAGGACGGCGTTCCCCGCAACGGCGCGGACCAAGTCCGGAGAAATCAACGTCGTCGTCATGGCGGACAGCGACATCTTCGATGACCGCTTCTGGGTCCGCATCCAGAACGTGCTCGGCAAGAAGATCGCGGCACCCTTTGCGGACAACGGCGCATTCGTCGTCAACGCGGTGGAAAATCTGATGGGCTCGAGCGATCTCATCGGCCTGCGCACCCGCACCGCGAGCCAGCGGCCCTTCACGGTGGTGCGCGACCTCCAGGTCAAGGCGCAGTCCCAGTTCCAGCAGGAAGAGCAAACGCTGACTCAGCGCCTGACGGACACGCAGCAGCGTCTGCACGAGCTTGAGCAGGGCGGCGGCGCCAAAGCCGGGCAGACCGGTCTGAGCGCGGCTCAGCAATCCGAGATCGAGCGTTTCCGCCGCGAGCTGGTCGATACGCGCACACAGCTGCGCAACGTACAGCACAATCTGCGCAAGGAAATCGATGCACTCGGCGCACGGCTCGCCTTCATCAATATCGTGCTGGTGCCCTTGCTGGTGGCGCTCTTCGCGATCGGGTTGGCAGCTTTGCGCCGCCGCCGTCGCGCCCGCGCTTTGGTCCTGTGACGATGTTCGCCGATTCCCGACGCCGCAATCTCGCGATCTTTCTGGGCATCGTCGTCATAGCCTTGCTGGCAGCCTGGATCGGACTGCGAAAAGAGGCCGCCCAGGTCGCGCCGAAATACACCGAGACCGAATTTCTTCCCGGCTTTGCGGCGCATGTGCGCGAGGCCGCGCGCATCCATATCGTGTCGAAGAAGCATGGCGCGTTCGATGTCCTGTTCAGGCCGAACAAGGGCTGGGTGCTGCCGTCGCGGAGCGACTATCCGGCGTCGTTCGAGGAAGTGAACCGGACGCTGGTGAGCCTCGCGAC
>CAZCJI010000032.1:0-14992 GCA_964498625.1 uncultured Rhizobium sp. | reverse complement strand
GGGCACAATTGATAGGCTCCAATCAGATTGGTGTCGAACAGATTGCACTTGGTCCAGACGATGGCCAGCCCGTAGTCTTTCAGCGCGTCATGGGCGCGCGTCATCGCGTTGGTATCGGCGATCAGATAGAGATCGCCGCGGAAAGCCGCGACCCGCTTGCGCATGATTCTGGTGAGACCTGAGCCATCCTTGGGCTGCAGCATCCACCCATCGATTCGCAGAATCGGAATTTCATGCGGCAAGGACGGCACGATGAAGCCCAAAGGCTCGTTGCCCGTCATCAGGATCATGGTGTGCCGTGGATCGGCGATTTTCGGTACCGCCACATCGACATAAGGATCGCCCAGCGGCGCGCGTTCAAGGTAGTCCGGCCGCGTAAAGACCAGCGCGGCGAAGAACAAACATGCCAGCGCGACCAGCTGCGTGCGACGCGGCAAAGGCAAAAGGCCGATACTCGCCACAATCAGGATTGGGGCCAGCATCTCCAGCGCCAGGATGTAGCGATAGATGCCAAAGACCTTGAGCCACGCCAGATAGGATACAACGGCAAAGGCAAAGAGAACGCGGGAAACTTCCGGCCCCACCAGTGGCTCTTTCGAGCGTTTCCCGAAAAGCCAGAATATCCCCGCCACGATGACGGCGAAATATGCCGTCGCGACGCGGATATCCTTGAACGGAATGTCGTCGGCGATCGACCAATCGTAGGAGAAGTAGATGGGGAACAGGACCTCGCGCCAGAAATGGGTGGGCACGAAACGCAGATCGCGGTAGTTGCGTCCGACCGCGAGCGCAGAATGGAAGTGTTCGTTGAAATAGGGGAACAGCGGATTACCGGTCAGATGCTGCATTTGCAGCATCCAATAGGCCGCGAACAACGCGGCGCCCGCCGCGCCGCCAACCGCGCCCGCGACCACGCGTGTACCGAGATGCTTCCAGCTGCCCCCGATCGCGATCAGCGCTGCGGCAATGCCGAGCGCGAACGGTGCTTCCGGCAGCTTCAATCCCACGGTCATGCCGGTGATGAAGGCTGCAAGAGTGGAAAGCGCCGCTACTTTCCAAAGCGGGCCGTTCCGCAATGTCGCGAAATTCACGACGATGATGGCGAGGCTCGTGAACACGAACAGGCTCATCACATTGTCGTAGTAATGCGTGCCGTAGAGATTGATGCCGAGGCCGCCGGTTTGCCCCAGAAGGGCGATGGTGGCGGCGCCGAGCTTGTAGTCGTCGATGCGCAGGCTCTGCCGGCCCATGATGTAGAGCGGCACGACGTTCGCGCCCTGCACCGCGCCCAGCACCGCCAGCGAAACCCATGACGGCGTGTGAGTCGCCAGAAGAAAGAACGGGATATCGAGGAAGGGGTTGTAGTAACTCGCGAGATGGGCGACCGCGATGTCCATTCCCATGCGGTGGTTCAGGAACGCATAGGGGATGTACCAATGGTAGTTGCGGAAATCCCACGACGTGTCCTTACCCAGAAAGACGACGAAGCCAGCCCAGAACGCGATGGTCGCAGCCAGGAACAGCCACTCGCGGGGCGTCAGGCGCAGGTCGCGCGCGGGGACGGAAGGCAGGGACATCACGGGCCGGAAGGGGTGTTTGGCCGCAACCTAGAGCAAATCACCGCCCTGTCGAAGGGCGCGTTGCCTCACCCCTCGACCGGCGGCTCGACGGCCAGATTGGACAGGAATTGCAGCGTGCAGGCGCGCCACGAGCGGCTGAGGGCGAACGCCCGGCACGCCGCGCGATCAATCGTTAACGCCTTCTGGCAGGCCTCCCCGAGATCCTGGTTCAGCGTACCGACCGGTGCGTCTCCGATCACATCCTGCGGGCCCTGCACCGGATAGGCCGCAACCGGCGTCCCGCAGGCCAGTGCCTCCAGCGTCACCAGGCCGAACGTGTCGGTCCGGCTCGGAAACACGAACACATCGCTGCCGGCATAGGCGCGCGTGAGTTCGTCGCCCGTCTTGGGGCCGACAAATTTCACCTGCGGGTATTTGCGCTCCAACACGGCGCGGGCGGGGCCGTCGCCAACGACGACCTTGGTGCCGGGAAGATCGAGGCTCAGGAATGCTTCGATGTTCTTCTCGACCGCCACACGGCCAACATAGAGAAAGATCGGGCCCTCATAGGGAAGGCGTGCGTCGTCCATCGGCTTGAAGCGCTCGATGTCCACGCCGCGCGACCAGATGCGCAGGTTCTTGAAGCCGTAGCCTTCCAGCTCGCGTTTCAACGACTGCGTTGCCACCATCATCGCGGTGGCTGGGCCGTGAAACCAGCGCAGGAAGCGATAGACACGCTCCTCCGAAATAAATGAGAACCGCGCATGCACATATTCGGGAAAGCGCGTGTGGAAAGACGTCGTGAAGGGAAGTCCGTATTTGAGGCAGATTGCGCGCGCCGACAGACCAAGCGTCCCTTCTGTGGCGATATGAATGGCGTCCGGTGCGTAGTCCCGGATTTCCCTTTCCAAGGAAGCACGCGGAAACAGCGACAGGCGGATTTCCGGATAGGTCGGCATCGGCAGCGTGAAGCGTCCCTCCGGCGTCGCGTAACGGACCTCGTGGCCGAGAGCGCGCAAATCGTGGCCGAGCATTTCCAGCGTCCGAACGACACCGTTGACCTGAGGCGCCCAGGCATCCGTAATAATCAGGACTTTGATGCGATCTTCGCCAGACAGCATCCCGATGCCGGCCGGCATGGCGCCGCCCGGCCTCACGCGGCGAATCCTACGCTTGTATAAGCGCGGCTTCGCTGCGGGCGGGAGCCAAGGCTGCGGCGCCCTGAGGAGCAGCGTGGGCCCAGCGCAGAATCTCCAGATTTCCGCTGGCATCTTCGACAAGGGCAGAACAGCTTTCAACCCAGTCTCCGTCGTTAAGGTAGAGGATGTTTCCAATCCGTCGAATCTCGGCCTGGTGGATGTGGCCGCACATCACGCCATCGACGCCGCGTTGGGCGGCGGCGCGGGCCACGATTTCCTCGTAACGCGAGACATATTCGACCGCGTTCTTGACCACGCGCTTGAGGTACGCGGAAAGCGACCAGTACTGCAGGCCGAGCGCACGGCGAATCGCGTGCAGGCCGTCGTTGAGTTTGAGCGCCAGCGTGTAGGCCCGGTCGCCGACATGGGCGAGCCACTTCGCACAGCCGATCACGCCATCGAACTGATCGCCATGGATCACCAGAAGGCGCAAGCCGGCGGCGGTCTCGTGGATGGTCTCGCGCACGACCTCGATTCCGGCCACGCTGCGGCCGCAATAGTCGCGCAGGAATTCGTCGTGATTGCCGGGCACATAAACGACCCGTGTGCCGTCATCGACCTTCTTTAGGATCTCGCGCACGACGCGGTCTTGCGCCTCGCTCCAGTACCAGCGCTTCAGCTGCCAGCCATCGACGATATCGCCGACGAGATAAAGCGTGTCGCAGGAATTGTGCGCCAAGAAATCAGCGAGCATGTCGGCCTTGCAGCCGCGCGTGCCCAGATGTGTGTCGGAGATGAAGATGGTGCGGTGATGTCGGGATGCTCGGGCGCGGGGGGCGAGAGGACGGTGGTGGGAAGGGCGCTTCCGTCTATCGCTACGCAATGCGGCCGCGCCGACATAGGCGCTGACGCTCCAGGCGGTTTCGGCCATACAAGGCTCCCATCGTGCCCGCGAATCACGCTCGCGGCCTGCATGGGTCTTGCGTAGACGACGCGCAAGAATCTTTTATTGCGGCGCAACGACAGTCTTGTGACTCCGAGTCATTTAGGTTACCGCAGGCACTGATTTTGCGCTGCACAACAAGCGGGCATTTTCGGACGCAATTGCCCGGAAAACAAGCTTTCTCAAGAGTTTATTGCGCTTTCCAAGCCGACAAAACGTCAAAAATCTCTTGCGCCGACCATCCTCGAAGCGCATATTGTTGCAGCGCGATATTGCGAGTTCGCACTTGCGGTATCGCCGCCCTTCTCGGGCGTTTCCTCCCTGAACTTGGCCGCCCTTTCGAGGGCGGCTTTTCTTTATTCAGCCGCCAGTGGCGGTACATCGCCAAGCCCAAGCCTGTCGAGTTTGCTGCCCGTAAATTCTGCCAACGCCGCATCGACACGGGCCTGAATCCGCGGAAAATCGGAATTCAATTCAATCGTTCGTTCGTCGAGATAGAGCGCACGGTTGACCTCGATCTGCAGCGCATGGACGCCGCTCTCGGGCAGTCCATAAAGATGCGTGGTGTGTCCGCCGGCATAGGGCGCGTTGCGCGCGACCGTGAACCCGGTATTTTCAAACGCGCTCTCCGCAAGACGCGTGACCAATGGCAGCGCCGATGCTCCGAACCGGTCGCCAAGCACAATATCCGGCACGGTCGCGGCGGACGGCATGGAATGACAGTCGATCAGGATCGCGATACCGAAGCGGCGGCGTGTGTCATCGATGAGACGCGCGAGTGCCGCGTGATAGGGCGCGTGCAGCCGCGCTATTCTTTCCTCGGCTTCGGATGACGCGAGTTTTCTTCTGTAGATATCCGCCCCATCCCGCACGATGCGTGGAATGACCCCCAGTCCCGCATTCACACGCGCATTGGAAGCGTCGATTCGCACGTTCAGCGTGCCCTCGAACATCGCGGGGTCCAACTCTGAAGCAGCACGATTCACGTCCAGAAACGCGCGCGGAAATCGTGCCGCGATCATTGGCGCGCCGAGCGCCACGGCATGGCCGAACAACACATCGGCATAGGCGTCTTCCGAGCGGCGCAGGGAGAGGGGGTCGAGACGGCTTTCAGCGACGAAGCCCGCGGGATAGAGACGGCCGGAATGCGGTGAGGCAAAGACGAAAGGAACCCGCTGTTCGTCGGGGCGGTGGATCTTGAACGGGTGCGCATAAAGCGCGGCCAACACTGCATCGACCATCCGGCCCGATCCTGGCTGCCCTGTCATTTCCTGTCCGATTCGCGTTTCGCTTTTGCCAGTGGATCACCCGCGCACGGTTGCATCAAGTATTTCGCCGGGTCTGCGCGTTAACGCACATTTACGATTCGGAGATTATACGCTCTTATGGCGGGCGGAGCGGGCGATGGCGCATATCCTTCTGGCGGAAGACGACGAATCCCTGCGTAAGTTCCTGGCGCAGGCGCTTGTGCGCGCCGGGCACGACGTGACCGATTTCGGCGACGGCAGTGAGGCGTGGGAATGCCTCAAGGGATTCCGCTTCGATCTGTTGCTGACGGATATCGTGATGCCCGGCATGGATGGCATCGAACTCGCCAAGCGTGCGGCCGAAATGAACGCGGCGCTGAAGATCATGTTCATCACCGGCTTCGCGGCCGTGGCGCTCCACCCTTCTTCGCAGGCGCCGAAGCAGGCCAAGGTCTTGTCCAAGCCCTTCCATCTGCGCGAGATCGTGGCGGAAGTGGACCGCATGATCGCCGCCTGACAAGCCGTCATTTGCGGCAGCATCACCACAATCGCGTCCTCGTGCCGCCGAAATCGAAGCGCATCGTATTCTTCATCCGGCGATAGCCGGTTTCGGCTTCGCATCCCGCGAAGCACCTCTCGCCGGACAGGCCCTTTGCTTGGCCGAACATCACGGGAGGAAAATCATGCAACAGCCCATCCATGCCATCATGCAACCCGGCGCACGCTGGACAACCGAACGCGTCGCCGGTGTCGGTTTTGTCGGCGCGCTCCATGTGATCGCCATCACAGCCATCCTGACGGGACTGGCGCCGACGATCATCCGCATCGTGCAGAAGCCGCTCGATCTCGTGCCGCCGAGGCAAACCGAAGTGATTGTGCCGATAAAGCCGACACCGCTGGCCGATAAAGATCTTCCAAAGTTGAGAGATGCGGTGACGGTGCCGGAACCCGTCTTCAAGATCGCACAGGACGACACCAAAACCATTCCTGCGTCGAACACCGGTACGCCGACACAGATGCAGCCGCCTGTGCCCGACACGTCCGTGGCGAGCATCTCCGGCACGCACAGCATTCCGGACTATCCCGCGCTTGCGCGGCGGCTTGGCGAGCAGGGTAATGTGCGGCTCAGCCTGACGATTTCGGCGACCGGCGATGTCACCGGCGCGAATGTCGTGCAGTCGAGCGGCTTTCCCGATCTCGACCAGACGGCGGTGGATTGGGTGATGGCGCATTGGAAGTACGCGCCCGCGACCCAGGGCGGCATCGCGGTGCCCAGCCAGACCCAGGCGGTGGTCGTTTTTAACCTGAGAAACGCCGGATAAAGCGCGGCTTGCAAGTCGCCTTGGGGGGACGGTATAGAGGCCGTCCCCTTGAGGGCGCGTAGCTCAGCGGGAGAGCACTACCTTGACATGGTAGGGGTCACAGGTTCGATCCCTGTCGCGCCCACCATCCTCACATGGATGCGTGTATTGTTTCGCGAATTGAAAGTCGCGAAAACCAGACGATTTGGATTTTCAAGAAAACCGTCAGGCTGCCGCGGCCAATGTGCGCAGCGAGTTCTCCGTCTTCGCGATCAGCGCGCGATCATCGATGCGCCACGGGTGGAAACCCGGTTTGAAGTAGGCGAAGTATGCCCGCATGACGCGCCGCATCAGTCCGGGCTCTCTCCAGAGATAGCGAAACAACGCGCGCCAGCTTTGGAAAGTGTTGATGCCGTCCTGGCGAAAGAGTTCGCGCATGCCATAGGCGATGAACTGAAAAAACATCATCGAGGTCAGCACCATCGACATGCAGCGCATCCACCAGCGCCTGAACGGCGTGAAGCGCGCGGTTGCCGCGAGATAGGTGTCGAACGCCACGCCCTTGTGCTCGATCTCCTCGATCGCGTGCCATTGCCAAAAGCGCCTCAGTTCCGGCGGCGCACCGGCAAGGTAGGCTGGATCGGACAAGATCGCATGCGCCAGAATCGCCGTGAAATGCTCAAGCGCGATCGTCGCGCCAAGCCAGTTGAGACGCGGAAGCTTGCGGCCGAAATCGAAGCGCCGCTTTAGATAGGCGTCGATGCGATCGAGATTGTAGCCCTGCGCCGCCAGCGTGTTGTTGAAGATGCGGTGCTCCCGGCTGTGAACGGCCTCCTGGGTCGTAAAGGCGCGGATTTGCTCGCGAAGCTCCGGCTCCACAGTGTCGCGATAAGGCCGCACCGCATCCATAAAGAATCGCTCGCCCTGCGGGAACGATGCTGACAATGCGTTAAAGAAGGTCGTCGCGATCGGATCGCCGTTCAGCCACCAGCGCTGGCGCGGCAGTTCGTGCGCGAACGAAATGTCTCGCGGGCGAATGAGCAAATCCCCGGGTGTTTGCGTTTGTGCCGGCAAAGCACCATCCTCCGGCAGCCAAAATGGACATTAGCACACAACTGACAAATATGTCAATAAAGAAGTCGCGCAAACGTAAACCGCAACTCATGGCGCGGCGCCGACGGTCAGCCAGCGAGGCCCGAACCGAGGCGCTGGCCTGCGCCCGCAAGCTGTTGATCGAGCACGGTCCCGAGGCTGTGACGCTCAAGGCTGTTGCCGATGCCGTGGGGGTCTCGCACACCAATATCCTGCATCATTTCGGCACCGCCGGCGAATTGGAGTCTTCGTTGATGAGCCTCATGGTTCGCGACCTAGCCTCTGCGCTCATGGATGTCGCGACCCATCTGCGATCGGACATCGGCGCGCCGCGCGCGCTGGTCGATATGGTGTTCGATGCCTTCGATAAGGGCGGGGCGGGCAGGCTCGCGGCGTGGATCGTTTTGTCAGGAAATATCGGCTATTTGGAGCCTGTGCGCGAGGCTGTCGCCGAATTGGTCCGCGCTCTGGAAGAAAAATTTTCCTTGGAAAAAGGCGATCCTCATCTTGGCGTCACGTCTGCCGTTCTCTTCATCGCCTTGATGGCGTTCGGGGATTCTGTGATCGGTGACCCTCTGAAGGATATGGTCGATCGTGAGCGCACGGCCCCGCGCAAAGTCGCGGCTTTTCTCTTGCCGAAATTCTTTCTGTAGCAATTCTCAATCGCACGTTCCGGTTTGCGTTGTTGCGGCGCAACGAAATCGCTGCGCCGCACGATGGCGTTCGACAAAGATCCATATTTTTATTCGTCCCCAAACGCCGCTGTGGAACTATTGACATTTGTGTGCGTTGCCACGACGAGGAAACTTCGCGGAACTCTTCGGTCAAGAGCCAAAGATCCGCGGAAAAGCTGGGGGGCCTGCGTAAACCCAGCCGCAGAGAGGGGAGTTCGATGCGGAAAGTGGCATGGTTGCGGAGGCTTGCCAGCGGTGTTGCGGCTGCCGCGTTGGCGGGCGGGTCAATGGCGTCTGCCCAAACCGCGACATCAACACCGCCAGCCAATGGCGGCGTCGAGACGGTCGTCGTCACCGCGCAGAAGCGGTCGGAAAATATCCAGAACGTGCCGATCGCGATCTCCGCATTTACCCCGAAAGAGCTGAAAGCCGAGCAGATCGCCAGTGGCCCGGACCTCATCAAGGAAATCCCGAACCTCACCTTCTCAAAGACGAATTTCACCGGCTACAACATCCAGATCCGCGGTATCGGAACGCAGGCCATCTCGGTGACGACGGATCCTGCCGTCGCCATCGCCTTCAACAACATCCCGTTCATCCGTAATCATTTCTTCGAGCAGGAATTCTTCGACGTCGATCATGTCGAGGTGCTGCGCGGACCGCAGGGCACGCTCTATGGCCGCAATGCGCCGGCAGGCGTGGTGAACATCATGTCGGCGCTGCCGACGGATCAGTATCAGGCCAGCGCATCCGTCGATGTCGGCAATTACAACGAGCGCCGGCTGGAGGGGATGGCGAATCTCCCGATCGACGGCGACAAGCTTGCGCTGCGCATCGCGGGCGAATGGACCAGCCGCGATGGCTATGAGCTCAATGAGTTGACGGGCGACAAGATCGACGGCCGCAATCTCTGGTCGGGCCGCGCGACACTGCATTTCCAGCCCATCGAGGCGTTGAAGGCGGATCTTGTCTGGGAGCATTTCCAGGAAAACGACAATCGCGCGCGCTCCACCAAGCAGCTCTGCGAAAAAGATCCCGGTCCGTCGGTGGTCGATGGTCCGGCCGGTCCGCAAATTCCCGACGCCGACAATTTCGGCTCCGCCTGGCTGACACAGGGATGTCTCCCGGGCTCATCGTACAGCAAGAGCGCTTTCGAGACCCCCAATGGCGCCGGCATACCGTTTGTCGATGCGCTGGAGCTGTTCACGCCTTACGTCAAAGCCGGAACGGACCCCTACGCCGGTGTTACACAGTCACACGATCTGCGCTCGATCGACTCGCTTCTGGACCCGAAATACAAGGCGAAAAACGATACGCTGGAATTGAACGTCGATTACACGGTCAGCCCCGCGCTGACGATCAGTTCGCAGACCGGGTACAACAACGACTTTCTCCACTCGACCGAGGACTATAACCGCTTCAACACCGCGCCGATCTTCAACGATCCCGGCGGCCGCACGCTGGTCGGTCAGGACAATCAATATTGCGATCCGCAGCTCGGCTGCTCCAGCACCATGGTCGGGCAGGACGTCTCGCAGGAAAGTTCGCAGCAATTCTATCAGGAGCTTCGGCTGACCTCGAACTACGAAGGGCCATTCAATTTCGTTTTGGCGGCAACTACCTGCATTACCAGACACAGGAAGACTATTACGTCTTCTTCAATGCGCTGAGCCTGTTCAGCGAGTACGTCAACTCGATCAACGGCGGCGACAAGAATCCCAAGGATGCGGCGCACATCGCGTTCGATCCCGATCTCGCCAACAGTTGCGGTCCGATTCCGGCCGATCCCAACAATCTCAAGAATACTTTGTTGGGATTGGGATGTGCCTATATCGATCCCAACGCGCTCGCCGACGTCGATGGGCAGGGGCACAATTATTTTCTGAGCAAGAACCCCGCCAAGATCAATTCCTGGGCAATGTTCGGTGAAGCCTACGACCAGATCACACAGGACCTGAAACTGACCGGAGGCCTGCGCTTCACCGACGACGAAAAGGCATTCACGGAATTCCCGAGCTGGGCCGGCCTCGCATTCAAAGGCATTCCGTCCGCAGGCGTTCTCACGCAGCGCTGGCAGGAGCTTACGGGCCGCGCGGTCGCGACCTGGACGCCCAAGCTCGATTTCACCGATCAGTCGCTTTTCTACGCGTCGTATTCCCGCGGCTATAAAGCAGGCGGCGCCAATCCGCCGGGGGTCGTTCCGGTTTTCAGCGGCGGCATCGAATACTCGTCGCCGGCCACGCATCCGCTGACGTTCAAGCCCGAATTCGTGAACGCTTATGAGGCCGGATCGAAGAACACGCTCCTCGATGGCGATATGACGTTGAACGGCGCGGTGTTCTGGTATGACTACAGCAACTACCAGATCTCGCAGATCGTCGACCGGACATCGGTCAATCTCAACATCAATGCCACCGTCAAGGGCGCGGAGCTCGAATCCACGTGGGAACCGATGAGCGGACTGGTCTTCAATCTGTCCGCCGGTTACCAGCAGGGCACGATCGCGAACGGGTCGGAAGCCATTGACCTTATGGACCGCACCGCAGGCCATTCCGACTGGATGGTGGTAAGGCCGTTCATAACGGCGACGTCCAACTGCATCCTGCCAACCTATGTCGTCAACGAGTTACTCGCGCATGGCGGACTGACCATCGCGTGTACCCAGGCCTATAGCGAGAACCTCGATCCGGTTACCGGCCAGCCCTATGTGCCGAACCCCGATCCCTCCAAGCTTCCGGGTTATATTGGCTTCGACCAGACAACGGCGCCGAATGGCGGCGAGGGCTTCTTCAAGGACCTGAGCGGCAACGAACTCCCGAATACGCCGAATCTCACGCTCTCATTCGGCGCGCAATATACCCACCAGCTTGGCAAGGATTGGGCGGCAACGCTGCGCGGTGATGTCTATTACCAGTCGAACTCATACGCGCGCGTGTTCAACGACAGGCCGTATGACCAATTGCGCGGATATTCCAACGTCAATGTCTCGCTGACATTCGCGGACGCCGATGGCTGGGACGTCATGCTCTATGCGAAGAATCTGTTCGATACGACGGCGATCACCGGCGCGTATCTGAACAGCGACGATACCGCGCTCACCACCAATGTGTTCGTGACCGATCCGCGCCTTTTCGGAATCCGGATCACGAAAACGCTGTGAGGGAACCGGCGCATGACATCCGTGAATCCCTATCACTCTCTTCCCCCGGTCGCCCATCTGGAGCGGCATCGTGGCCTGGGGAACGGCCGCTCCGCCAACTGGCGCGAAGATCGCCAAAAAACCAAGGAAGAAACGTCATGAACAAAGCCATCGCCATCACCGCTGCGGGCCTCATGTCGTTGGGCATCGTCGGCACGACCCCAGCGGCCGCCTATCATCTTAATCCCGAAAACACGACATTCAACGGCACCGGCAAGACATCGGCGACGAAGTCGGGCATTACGCTGGCCTGCAGCGCAGATTTGCAGGGAAGCGTAGACGGCAACGGCGTCGGCTCCATCACTGGCGGATCGTTCAGCGGGGAGTTGGGGTGCTCGTCAGTCGGTCTGACGGGCCTGCCATGGACGGCGACGTCAACGAAAGCGACGACCGCCGTCATCCAGAATGTGTCCTTCAGTTCGCCCATCGGCGATTGCGGGCCGAGCAATCTGACCGTGAAGATAAAGAAGGGTAAGATCAGCTTCAAGAACGCCGAGCTTGCGGGCGGTTGCACGATCTCTGGAAAACTCAAGACAAAGCCCAAAGTCTCCATCGTGCCGTAGACGTGAAAAAGGGCGGTCGCGTTGCGGCCGCCCTTTTGCCTGATGCGCGCGTTGTTACTTAGGGGGCCTCGGTGTCCGTGACGCCTTTGATCATGTCTCTGGCGTATTGTTTGACCTGTTTGGTGTCCTTGATCTGGTCGTAGATCCACAGCCACGCGCCCGTAATCCCGCACTGGCTATGCCAGGTTTGCAGCTGAGCTTCTGCGGCCGAGGGTGACTTATAGGGTGGGGCGGAAGGCTGGTCGGACAGGCCCGGATAGACCGGCACGCCGCCGAAATCCCAGCCTGAGCACGGCGTGTTGCCCTGGCCACCCGCAAAGGTCTGCAGATGGATGCCGTCCACGAGACCCGGCGTCTGGGTGTTGATCTGGGACACGACAGATGTCCAGTAACTGCTGTTCGTGTACGGATTCATCGTCACGTGATAGCCGAGCCCGCCGAGCATCACCGCGAACTTGATCGTGGATTCGCTGTCGTAACTGTTCTCATCATCGAAATCGATTGCGTCGACCGGCAAGACCTTCGCGATCGCGGCGAAATCCTTGTACAGGATGCTCTTCTTGCCCGTGCCCTGGGAATCGATCAGCGACTTGATGTCCTGAAAATCGCCGAAATTCGACGAACCGATGCTGAGCGTGATGCGCGTGACCTTGCCTGATTTGATCTTCTTGAGGTCTTTCGCAAATTCGGGCCAGGTCTGATCGCCGACATATTTTCCGCCCGAGGTTAGTGGAAATTCACCGTTCAGGTTCAGATCGCCATTGGATTTGACCTCGACGCTCCATACGATGAGTTCGTTGTAACCGGCACTTTTAAGCTCTTTGACGTGTTCCGGGTCGTGCATGTAAACCGGACCGCCGCCCAGGATGCCGACATAGCCGGTCTGGGCTGTTGCGGCGCCCGAAAAAAGTGCCACCCCTGCGAGCGCTAGGGCAGTGGCCGCGAAGCGCCGGAAGCTGCTGTTACTGGTCATTGGAAAATCCTTGTTGGTTTGTGTTCCGGCTCCCCACCGGCTTCCGCGATCATTCTGCCATCGCGCTTTCTGCTCTGCCAAGCACGCAAGTGCTTGTGCGAAAGGCTTTGCGGTCGCATGGGCTTTCAGCGGGGGATGTCAGCAGTCAGCAGGCCGTCCAGAAAGATATTGGCCGCAAGTTCCGCGATCATGGGCGGCCTGGCCGCGCCGCCCGGGTCCATCCAGGTGTGCGTCCAGTTGATCATGCCGAAATACAGCATCGCCGCCGGCAGCTTGAGCACCGTCTTGGAAAGTTCGGGCCGGATATCCGCAAGCAACGTCTGAATGTTGCTGATCAGGTCATCCTGGATGCCGATAATGACCACGCGGCGGTTGGCGGGAAGATGCACCAACTCGTTCAGCAGAACCTTTTGCCGCGCAGCCGCGCCGACATAGTGTTTCATGAACTCGCGCGTGATGGCGCGGAGTTTCTCTTGCGGCGAAACCGGCCGTGCCATGATCGCGTCAGCGGTCTTCTTCAGAACCGCGACATGGGAATGCATGACCTCGAAGAGGATGTCCTCCTTCGAAGCGTAGTAGTGATAGATCAGCGATTTGGACGTTTTGCAGGCCTTGGCGAGATCTGAGATCGACGCGCCGAGGAACCCGCGCTCGGCATAGAGCTTAGCCGCCTTCTCCACGATCGCCGCGCGTCGGTCCTCATAGTCGGCTGCCTGGGGTCGTGCCATGAATATCCGTCTGGAGGGTCGCGAATCTCCCGATCATAGCGCCTGTTTCGGCGCTTCGCCGGGCCGGGGCAGATCGCGGTTGATAATTCGGCTATCCTGCGGTTAATCAACCCGCGATCCAACCGCCAAAGCGACGATGTCGGCCCATCCAGAGCAGTCCGTTGTGCCAGCCAATTCGGCAAAGCCCGATGTGGATTGGGCGCGCGTTGCGCATCTGCTGCATCTGTCGCGTGCGCTGGACGAGATGGAAGAAAAGACGCTCGTGCCCGAGCGCAAGATTTTCTACCAGTTCTCGGCGCGCGGCCACGACATGGCGCAGATCCTTCTGGGCCTGCATCTCACCCATCCGCAGGATGCGATCTGCGGCTATTACCGTTCGCGGCCGATCCTGCTCGCGCTTGGCGTCGATCCGGCGGACGCGCTTGGTTCCTCGATGGCGCGCGCCGGCGGTTATTCCGACGGGCGCGATATCGGCGCGGTGTTCAATTATCCCAATCCGAACGGATGTTCCGCGCTGCCGATGTGCGGCGGCGTCGGCGCGCAATACACACCGACGGCCGGTTGGGCGCAGGCGCTGGAATATCGCGCGAAGGTTCTGAAGGAGAAAGACTGCGGCGACGCGATCGCGGTCGCACTCGGCGGCGACGGATCGGTCGCGACCAACGGCTTCTGGTCGGCGCTGACGATGGCCACGACGCTGAAGCTGCCGATGCTCTTCTATATCGAGGACAATGGCTACGGAATCTCCGTGCCATCGACCTATCAGACGCCCGGCGCGAACATTGCGGCCAACCTGTCCGGCTTCAAAGGATTGAAGGTCCTGTCCGGCGACGGCACCGATCCGATTGAGGCTGCGGCGCTGATCGACGAAGCCGTCTCGTTCGCCCGCAACCAGCGCGCGCCGGTTCTCCTGCGTCTGACCGTGCCGCGTCTCGAAGGCCATTCCTTCCAGGACACACAGACTTATAAATCCGAAGACTTTGTGAAATCGGAATGGGCGCGCGATCCACTGCCGAAGCTGCGCGCGCATATCGCTTCGCAGATTGGCGAAGCTGAATGGGATCGTATCGGGGCCGATGCCCGGCGTGCCGCCGACATCGCGCGTACCGAAGCCGAAGCGCGGCCGGTCACCGATGTCGACCGCACGACCATCAACGTCTTCTATGAAGACGAGATGCAGGTGAAGGGCGGCTTGTGGAACGCGGGCTACACAGCGCCGGCATCGAGGGAAGAGCCTTCGCCCGAGGGTCAGCGCATCAACATGGTCACGGCGATCCGCCGCACGCTCGATAATTAGCTTACCGTCAATCCGCGCGTGCTGATCTTCGGCGAGGATATAGGCCCCAAGGGTGGCGTGCATGCGGTGACGCTGGGTCTTCAGGAAAAATTCGGCATCGACCGCGTGTTCGATACCTCGCTGTCGGAGGAGGGCATTATCGGCCGCGCCGTCGGCATGGCGATGTCGGGCCTGATGCCGGTGCCGGAGATTCAGTTCCGCAAATACGCCGATCCTGCAACGGAGCAGCTCAACGATTGCGGCACGATGCGCTGGCGCACCAACAACCGCTTCGCAG
>CAZCJI010000031.1:0-15061 GCA_964498625.1 uncultured Rhizobium sp. | reverse complement strand
CAGGATGATCACCGGAATGACGGTCCACATCACTTCGAGCAGCGTGTTGTGATGGGTCTTGCTCGGGTTCGGATTGGCGCGCTGGTTGTAGCGCAGCGCGATCCAGACCAGCAGGGCAAGCACGAACAGGCTGATCGCCGTGATGATGTAGAGCAGCATGCGATGGAAATCTTCGATGTCCTGCATGACGGGAGACACCGCCGGCTGGAACGTCACGCCCCAATTCTGCGGCAGCGCCAGCGCCGAGCCGGCCCAAGCCGTCACCGCCGCCGCCAACCCCGCGCCGATGCCGAATTTTCTCAAGGACATGAGGCGACCTCGCAATGTTCCAACAGGAAGCGGCGACCGCCGTTCCCCTTAAGATTCTTGCGGAGGATTTAGAGGGCCTAAGCCCCTAAAGTCATTGCGACCTTATGGCACGGGGCTAGGAAATCCCTATATCTAGGAGCATCACACTCCCATTGAGGTTCCCATGGCCCAGTCAAACGACCTTTTCTTTTCCCGCAACGGCATGGACCGCGACCGCGTCCAGTCCACGATCGACGAAGCCCTTAAAGGATCGGACGATGGCGAGTTGTTCCTGGAATACCGTCAGAGCGAATCATTTTCATTCGATGACGGCCGTCTGAAGGCCGCCGCGTTCGACACCCTGCAGGGTTTCGGCTTGCGCGCCGTTTCGGGCGAAGCGACGGGCTATGCCCACGCGTCCGAATTGTCGGAAGACGCGATCAAGCGCGCGGCGGACACGGTGCGCGCGGTGGCGCGGGGACATTCCGGCGTCGCAGCCGCGTCGCCTGCCCGCACCAACAAGCATCTCTATACCGACATCGATCCGCTCGGCACGGCGGAGTTCGAGACCAAGGTAAAGTTGCTCGAAGAGATGAATGCCTATGCGCGCGCCAAAGACCCGCGTGTAAAGCAGGTGTCGTGTTCGTTGACCGGAGAGTGGCAGAACATCGAAATCCTGCGTCCGGGTGGCGAAGCCTATCGCGATATCCGCCCGCTGGTGCGCATCGGCGTTTCGGTCGTGGTCGAACAGGACGGGCGTCAGGAGAGCGGGAGCTTTGGCGGCGGCGGACGCGGCGGATACGAAACCTATCTCGCGGCGGATTATTGGCACGCCGCGGTCGACGAGGCTTTGCGGCAGGCGCTGGTGAATTTGTCCTCCATTCCCGCTCCTGCGGGCGAGATGACCGTTGTGCTCGGACCCGGCTGGCCCGGCATCCTTCTGCATGAAGCCATCGGTCACGGTCTTGAAGGCGACTTCAATCGCAAGAAGACGAGCGCTTTCGCGGGCCTGCTCGGCGAGCGTGTCGCGGCGCCGGGCGTGACCGTTGTCGATGACGGAACGATCGGCAATCGTCGCGGTTCCCTCACCATCGACGACGAAGGCACACCATCGTCGCGCACCGTGCTGATCGAAGACGGAATCCTCAAAGGCTACATGCAGGATCGCCAAAACGCGCGATTGATGGGCGTCACGCCCACCGGCAATGGCCGTCGCGAGTCCTATGCATCGTCGGTGATGCCGCGCATGACCAACACCTACATGCTCGGCGGCGACAAAGACCCCGGTGAAATCCTCGCCAGCGTGAAGAAGGGCATCTACGCCACCAATTTCGGCGGCGGACAGGTCGACATCACCAATGGCAAGTTCGTGTTCTCCTGCACCGAGGCCTATCTGATCGAGAACGGCAAGATCGGCCCTGCGATCAAAGGCGCGACGCTGATTGGTAACGGACCGGATTCGCTCACGCGCGTCTCGATGATCGGCAACGACATGGAACTCGATCCCGGCGTCGGGGTCTGCGGTAAGAACGGACAGTCGGTGCCGGTCGGCGTCGGCCAGCCGACGCTTCGTCTTGACGGACTCACCGTTGGCGGCACGGCGGCGTAGCGAGGTTACGATGGGCGAGCCATGGTTCAGACCAAAGCGTTTCGGCTATGGCGCAGGCCTGCCGATCCGTTGGCAGGGATGGGCGTTGATCGCGATCTATGCCGCCTTCGTCATGCCCGCCGTTCCTCTCGCCATGATATTGGAGGAAAACAGTCTGCGCATCGCTTTGGGAGTATTGGTCGTCGTCTCGACGGTCGCGCTGATTTTTATTTCCCGCGCGAAGACCGAAGGCGGCTGGCATTGGCGCAGTTGATCTTCAAGATCGTTCACACGGTTGAGTGGCGAGCGGCTGAATTGGAAGGCGTCTATCGCGGTTCAGCGAAGGACAACGCCGATGGCTTCCTGCACTTCTCAACCGAGGAACAACTCCTGGGAACGCTGACGCGTTACTATGCAGATGCCCACGATCTGCTTCTGATTGCGGTAGATGAACCCCAGCTGGGCGATGCTCTGAAATATGAACCATCCACTGCCGGCGCGCTGTATCCACACCTGTATCGCGACCTGCCTCTTTCCGCGGTGATCTGGTCGCGCGCCATCGAACGCCGCGCCGGAGGCGGATTCGACCTTCCGCTTGATGCGCAGAAGGCATGCGCGTAATCTATGCGCATGAAAAAGGGCGTCTCTGATCCCCAGCGGCGGTTCGAAGTAGCGCCCGGCCAAACGCGCCGCTCCGGCCAAAGACCCAAGCGCGCGGTCAACCTGTCGGTGGATGCCGAACTCCTGAAAGTCGCGAAGGAGATGAACGTCAATCTCTCGCGCGCCTTGGAGCGCGCACTGGATGAACTCACCGCCGAGGAGCGGGCGAAGAGATTTTACGAAGAAAACAAAATCTCCATCGACGCCTACAATGCATATATCGAACGCCATGGCACGCTGGCCGAGCAATATCACGGGCGCAATGCGTTCGACGATCCGGCAGTTTGACGTATTTCGAAACCCGATCGCGGCCGCGCGAGGCGAGCAGCCCTTTGTCGTCTGTGTCCAACATCGAAATCTGGACTATTTGGGCACGCGTTTGATTGCACCGCTCGCAAGCGCCAAAATCGTTCGCGAACAGTCGCGGCTCCATCCAGCGGTAGAGGTCCTCCGAAAAACAGTCTATCTGCTTCCGCAAAATCTGCTCGCGCTCCCGGTGCGATTGTTTCGGGACTCCGTGGAAAATCTCGAACCGGATCGGGAACGCATCATTGCCGCGCTCGATCTCGTTTTGACAGGTGTATGACCGATGCGCGACTTGACCGGCCTCAAACGCGAACTTGGAGATGGCTTCAGCGTCACGCGTGTGCTCCCGCAGGCGCATCAGCGCACGGTCGGGCCGTTCGTGTTCTTCGACTATTTCGGCCCTGTCGATTTCGCGCCGGGCAAAGGCATCGATGTCCGCCCGCATCCGCATATCGGGCTCGCGACCGTGACTTACCTGTTCGACGGCTCGCAGGTGCATCGCGACAGCCTCGGCAATGTCCAAGAGATCGTGCCCGGCGATGTGAACTGGATGACGGCAGGGCGTGGCATCGTTCACTCAGAACGTACCGGGCCGGATGTTCGCGCGCGCGGTCATCGCATGCATGGCATCCAGAGCTGGGTCGGGCTTCCCTCAGCGAACGAAGAAGACCCGCCGCATTTCCAGCATGTCTCAAAAGCGGACCTGCCGTCCTTGGAGCGCGATGGCGTGCAGCTTCGCATCGTGGCTGGAAAAGCTTTCGGCCTTGCGTCGCCCGTCCGTGTGCCGATGGAAATATTCTACGCCGATGCCCAGATGAAGAACGGCAATTCGCTCACAATTCCAGACGAGTACGAAGAGCGCGGCGCAATGGTCGTCGGCGGCGTTGTGGAATCTGGCGGCGTGCGTCACGAAGATGGCGCCATGATGTTGTTCGACAAAGGCGAGCGCGCGGAGATCAAGGCCATTGGCGACGCACGCGTGATGCTTCTGGGGGGCGCGCCGCTCGACGGGCCGCGTCATCTCTGGTGGAATTTCGTCGCCAGCTCGCGCGAACGCATAGAGCAGGCAAAGGTCGAGTGGACAGCGATGCGCTTCGGCACAATCCCCGGCGACGACAGGGAATTCATCCCCCTGCCCGACTAGCCATGCTTCAGCTTTAGTCCGAGGATCGTGCCCGAGAACACGAGTGTCACTGCATTCGATGTGATGAGCGGAATGTCCTTGAGCATCAGCCCGTAAATCAGCCAGAGCGCGATGCCGGTCACATAAATCAGGAACATCACGAGCGAGATATCGGCTGTCGAGCGGGTGCGCCAAGTGCGCAGAACCTGCGGCAGAAACGCGACCGTTGTGAGTGCACCCGCGATCATTCCAAGAAGTGTCACACCCGTCACAGCATTCCTCGTAGACAGAGATGAATCGACCGTGCCGCGCTTCGCCTCCGATGGCAATCTCCTCTCTCCATGACCGAGTCGGATTTCATCGCCGTTGTGACGCGCAATCCGTTTAACCGTGCGATCCTCGAACGGTTGGGCAAGCTTGGATTGCCGGATGTATGGCTGACATCTGGCGCACTCTTCCAGACCGCATGGAATATCCAGACTGGACGCGCGCCGTGCCACGGCATCAAGGATTACGACATCTTCTACTTTGATCCCGACACGTCGTGGGAAACCGAGGACCGTGCGATCCGCGCTGTTCTAACCGCGTTCGCCGACCTCGGCATCGCAATCGAGGTCCGCAATCAGGCCCGAGTGCATCTCTGGTACGAAGAAAAATTTGGCAGGCCCTATCCTCCTCTGCAGCGCGCAACCGACGGCATCGACCGCTTCCTTATGCACAATGCACAAGTGGGTATTCGCGCGAACATCAAAAGTTACGAGGTTTACGCGCCACGCGGCTTAGACGACATTTCCCAAATGGTCATTCGCCCAAACCGCACCGGAAATTTTGACCCTGATCGCTACGGGGAAAAGGCATTGCGCTGGAAAGAACTCTGGCCGGAGCTTACGGTTCTTCCAGCCTGAAACTGGAGAACGACAATGAAATACAATCAGCTTGGCAACACCGGCCTGTTCGTCTCAGAAATCTGCCTCGGCACCATGACGTTCGGCGGCGGCGGATTCTGGAAAGTCGTCGGCGATCTCGATCAGAAAAACGCAACCGCCCTCGTTTCGCGCTCGCTGGAGGCGGGCGTGAATTTCATCGACACGGCTGATGTCTATTCCGAAGGCCAGTCGGAGACGATTACCGGACAATCGCTGAAGGACATCGGCCTCAAACGCTCCGACATCGTGCTCGCGACCAAATGCTATTGGCGCGTCGGCAAAGGCCCAAACGACATCGGCGCGTCGCGTGGGCACATCATGGATCAGATTTCGCTCAGCCTGGAGCGACTCCAAACCGATCACATCGACCTCTATCAAATCCATGCGACCGATAGCGTGACGCCGGTCGAGGAAACGATGCGCGCGCTCGACGACATCACCCGTCAGGGCATGGTGCGCTATGTCGGCGTCTCCAACTGGCAGGCATGGAAGATCATGAAGGCGCAGGGCGTCTCCGCGCATCATGGCTGGGCACGGTTCGAGACGCTGCAGGCTTACTATTCCATCGCGGGCCGCGATCTCGAACGCGAGATCGTGCCTCTGCTGAACGACCAGAAGATAGGGCTGATGGTTTGGAGTCCGCTGGCCGGCGGCCTGCTCTCCGGCAAGTTCGGCCCGGGCAGCAACGGTCCTGAAGGCGCGCGCCGTGTCGCATTCGACTTTCCGCCGGTCGATAAGGATCGCGCCTGGAAATGCATCGACGCGATGCGCGAGATCGGCAATGCCAGAGGCGTGTCAGTGGCGCGCGTGGCGCTGGCCTATGTTCTTGCAAAGCCGTTCGTGACCACGGTCATCATTGGCGCCAAGACGATGGAGCAACTGGACGACAATCTGGAAGCGGCAAAGTTCAGCCTCACCGTGGATGAGATGAAAAGCCTCGACGAGGTCAGTGCGCTGCCGAACGAATATCCCGGCTGGATGCTGGCGCGGCAGGGCGCGGAGCGTGTTCCCCAGCCCAAATAGCTGCTAGGGTTCCCACGATTCTGGGAAGGGAATTTCATGAAAACCTTGATGTTGATTGTCGGCGTTCTTGCCGTGCTTTTGGGCGTCCTCTGGATGGGGCAAGGCACCGGATATATCACGCAGATTGCTTCTCCAATGATCGGGGTCATGCGCTGGACCTACTATGGCGCAACGGTGGCCATCATCGGGATCGGTCTTATCTGGTATTCGCGCCGCTGAGGAATTTCACGAACACCAGTTCCGGGTCGCCGGGATCGAGGTTCGCGATCGTGCCGCTGGGTTGATATCCGCGCCGTTCGAGCAACGCGCGCATGGCCATGTTTGATTCGTTGGTGGAGGTGAATAGCCGGTCCTCGCGATGTGCGTTTTCGATGGCCGCGAGGACGGCATCACCGGCGCCTTTGCGGCGCGCGCCTTCCGCGACGAAGAGTAGCTCGATAAAAGCGTGGCCGAAGAAACTCATCGTCAGGATACCGTATCCGCAAACGGCTCCGTTCTGCTCGGCGACCCAGCAGCGGCGCGCGGCGATGGCGGCATCGACCCGCTCACGGCGATGCAGATCACTCGCGATCCGGGGATCGCACGCCGCGATATCCTTGCGGTCGCGCGTCGCGCCCATTCGTACCTGAATCTCTCGGCCCTGCATCAACACAGGCTGAAGCAATCCTTCTTCATGAATGGTTATGGGCAAACCACAAAACGGGATCGAGAAAATATTTCTGACGGCGACGTAACAAAATTCGGAACCTGGTCGAACTCCCACGTTAAGCGGAGGAAGTTCCATGAAAACCGTATTGCTGATCGTGGGAATATTGTTGCTGGTCTATGCGCTTCATTGGATTGGACAGGGCACAGGTCTGCTGCCCTGGCCTGCGCACACGCTGATGGACTACAACATCGCTTTCGCGTGGTACGGCGCAGGGTTGGCCGTCGTTGCGCTGGGAATGATCTGGTACGCGCGGCGCACCTAGATCAGAGAAAATTGTATTCCTTGAAGAGCGGTGCCAGGTCGCTGTTCCATTCACCGTGATAGCGGCGCAGCAGTTCCTCCGCACGCGTGTAGCGGCGGTCAACGAGTTCGCGCAGCGGATTGAGGAATCCATCCTCTGTCATCCCGGCAGAATCTTCCGCCGCGCGCAGACGCAATCCCGCCGATGAAATCTCCAGCATCAGATGCGCCAATTGTCCGACCGTGGTTTTACGGAACGGCGTCTCGAAGCCCAGGACCGGCACCGCACTGCGCATTGCCTGGCGCTCTTCCGCCGTCCAGTCCTTGACCATGTCCCAGGCCGCGTCGAGCGCGGTCTGGTCGTAATAGATCCCCGTCCAGAGCGCGGGTAACCCGCAGATGCGCCGCCAACTCCCGCCATCGGCGCCACGCATCTCCAGAAATTTCTTCAAGCGCACTTCGGGGAATATCGTGGTGAGATGATCCGCCCAGTCCGACATCATGGGCTCGATGTGGCTCACTTCCGGTATCTCGCGCGCGAGAAAATCGCGAAAACTCTTTCCTGAGACGTCGATGTATTTGCCGTCGCGATAGACGAAATACATCGGCACATCGAGCGCGTAATCGACATAGCGCTCGAACGACATGCCCTCCTCGAACACCCAGGGCAGCATTCCGGAGCGGTCGTTGTCGACATCGGTCCAGACCTGCGAGCGATAGGAGAGGAAACCGTTCGGCTTGCCTTCGCGGAACGGCGAATTGGCGAACAACGCTGTCGCGATCGGCTGCAACGCGAGGCCGACGCGGAATTTCTTGACCATGTCGGCTTCGGACGAGAAGTCGAGATTCACCTGCACGGTGCAGGTGCGAAACATCATCTCATGTCCGTAGCCGCCAACCTTTGGCATGTAAGCGCGCATGATCTTGTAGCGGCCCTTGGGCATCTGATGCGTCTCGGCCATGGTCCAGTTCGGCGCGAAGCCGAGACCGATTACGCCCGCGCCAATCTCGCCGGCGACTTCGCGCACCTGCTCAAGATGCGTGTTCACTTCCGCGCAGGTCTCATGGACGGTCTTGAGCGGCGCGCCGGAGAGCTCGAACTGTCCACCGGGCTCCAGACTGAGCGACGCGCCGTCCTGGGTTAGCCCGATGATGTTTTCACCTTCGTTCACATCCTCCCAGCCGAAACGGCGCATGCCTTCGAGCAAGCCGCGGATTCCAGGCTTGCCCTCATAGGCGAGCGGCTTGTGGGTGCGCAGGTCGTAGACAAATTTCTCGTGCTCGGTGCCGATACGCCACGCCTCTTTTGGCTTGGAACCGTCGGCCAGATGGCGCACGAGATCGTCGCGCGACGCGATCGGCCCACCGGCGGATTGTGGAATTGACATGCGGACGCCTCTCCCCCGCCTCGGCGGGCATGCCATCCGGAGGGCTGTAAATGATGAACCGCCCGTTTAGCCGTGGCTATGTAATGGCCCGACCTGTTTCCGGCAAGGAGCGCGCCCGTAGGAAATTGTCCGGCCGATTTGAGCCCCTTCGCAGCTTCACAATCGGTTGAGACCGCTTGCGAGCCCCGGCTCTTCGGGAGGAATATCACAACCGGGACGATTTTCCTGGAGAGAGTGATGATGCAGCTTTTCGTTTTGGGTCGCAGCCGCCAAATGGCTTTGGGCGCAGCCACCGCCTTGGCGCTCATAGCGGGTGGTGCATCGACCGCGTGCGCCGACTCCCCTCCGAAAATCGACCATTCCTATCCGACACCGCAGCCCGACTATCCGGATTCGGCGCAGCTGAATGGCGAACAGGGCGACGTGATGCTCGATGTCTTCGTCAATTCCTCGGGGAGGCCACGCAAATTCCGTGTTCATCAATCGAGCGGCTTTGCTGATCTCGACAATGCAGCTGCAGAAGCCGTTGCGAACTGGCGGTTCATTCCGGCAATCCAGGGTGGCGATACAGCCTCGGATTGGACGACGGTGAAGATTCACTTCGAGTTGCCGCACCCGCAGCCCGCCGCTGCGGCGCCGGCGTCACAACATGAGTAACGCACAATATCCTGGCCCACACTCGACTTTTCAACTTCTGGAGGAACCCTGACATGACGTCGTCAAATATTTGTACGCTCGCAATCGCGCTAGGCGGCACAGCGTTGGTGGCCGTAACCGGTGTTTCGGCAGCCATGGCGGCGGGGCACGGGGTTGGCGACGGCCCTACGCCCTCGGGACAGATCGAAGCGCTTGGAACGATGCCGGCGGTGCCGACAACCACGCGTATTGGCACCTACATCCCTCCCCGCGTTAATCGGGCTTGTCCGACGCCGCGGCCTGAACTCTCCGAAGAGCAGCAGCACCGAAACGAACAGGGTGATGTGGTCGTTGGCGTCTATGTCAGCCCCCATGGCCGCGCAAAGAAAATCGCTGTGGCCAAATCGAGCGGCTTCCAGGATCTCGACAATGCCGCGGCCGCATCCGCAGCAAGCTGGCATTACATTCCGGCGACGCTGGAGACCGCCGCCGTCTCGGGCTGGACCGCTGTGAAGTTTCACTTTGCGGCGCAAGACCCTTCTGAACACAGCCCAGACCCAGCACCTGTGGCGAATAAAGACTGCATTTAGGCACGCCAGTCGCCCTTGATCGCCTGCCACACGGTCAGCGCCGCAAGCGCGGCCGTGTCGGCGCGAAGAATTCGTCTGCCGAGAGAAACCGGCACCACGTTCGGCAGCGCGCGAAGCGCCGCGCGCTCTGAAGGATCGAAACCGCCCTCGGGTCCGGTGACAATCGCCCACGGGCCCTCGGGTGCTTCGCGCAGCGCCTCCGCGATAGGCGGTGCCTCACCGGCCTCATCGCAAAAAAGGATCTGGCGCCCGACCGGCCAATCCATTAGCAGGTTATCGAAATCCACCGGCTCTCGCGCATCCGGCACACTCACGCGGCCGGATTGTTCCGCCGCCTCGATCGCATTCGCGCGCATGCGTTCGATATTGACGCGGCGTACGATGGTTCGGCGCGTCAGCACAGGTCGAAGCACCCGCGCACCCAACTCTGTCGCCTTTTGCGCGAGGTAGTCGGACGGCGTTTTCTTGATCGGTGCGAATACCAGCCACAGATCGGGAACTTCCTGCTGCATTGCCGTTTGCGTCTCGCAGGTGAGCACGCATTTGCGTTTGCCCGCTTCGGAAATGCGCGCCGACCATTCGCCGTCGTGGCCATTGAAGAGACCGAGGCTGTCTCCCGCCTTCGCCCGCATGACGTGGAGCAGGTAGTGCGTTTGCGCGTCCGCCGGCACGATGCGCGCGCCAGCGCTCAAGGCCGCCTCCACATAGAGACGCACACCGCCGCCGGGTTCCGTTAACTCCTCGCCCATGACACACTTGATCCGCAATGAGCGCTGAACCGCAAGTCCTCAAACCCTCCGATGCCGTCGCCCATGACTGGGTGGATCGCGCACCGCCGCATGTCCAGCCCTATCTCAGACTGATGCGGCTCGACCGGCCGATCGGGACCTGGCTGCTCTACTGGCCCTGCGTGCTGGGATTGGTGCTCGGCGCCATGGCTGGCGATCGCCCGTTCTCGAGCCTGCACGACTGGTGGTTTATCGTGCTGTTCGGAGCCGGCAGCATCGTCATGCGCGGTGCAGGCTGCACCTACAACGACATCGTGGATCGCGACATCGACGCCAAAGTCGCACGCACCCGCACAAGACCGATACCATCTGGAGCCGTGACCGTCAGGCACGCATGGATGTTTCTGGCGGCGCAGTGCTTCGTGGGTTTGGCGATCCTTGTGCAGCTCAATCTCACCGCGATCGTATTGGGCACGTCCTCTCTTGTGCTGGTCGCGGCCTATCCTTTCATGAAGCGCATCACATGGTGGCCGCAGGCGTGGCTGGGCCTGACATTCAACTGGGGCGCTCTGCTCGGCTTCGCGGCGATAGCCGGCAACGTCGATATCGCCGACGCGATGCTCTATGCGGGCCTGTTTTTCTGGACGCTGGGCTACGACACGATCTACGCCCATCAGGACAAGGACGACGACGCCTTGATCGGCGTAAAATCCAGTGCGCGGCTGCTGGGCGCAAGTTCCAAGGACTGGATTCTTGGCTTCTATGCCGCGACGTTCACCTTGATCGTCGCTGCGGGTTTCACGGAACATGCAGGTTGGACATTCACCTTCCTGATGCTCGCCGCGGGTGCGCATCTGCTTTGGCAAGTCCGCAGTCTCGACATCGACAATCCCGATCAGTGCCTGAAGCTGTTCCGCGCCAACCGGGACACAGGCGCACTGATGGCGGCCGCGTTCTTGATCTCTACGTTTGCGGGTTGACGTTCGATTCTTCCGTAGCCGCTGCCTTCTTGGCACGTCTGGTCTTTATGCGAAGCTGGCGTTGTGCCTTTCGTTCACCCTTCGGAAGCCTGCTGCCGATTCCCATTCCCGCTTCCGCAGAAATTTCGGCAGGCGACGCAAGAAGCCGGGGCGGCCTGCCCTTCGGATCGACGTCATAGCCAAAGGCTTCGTAGAGCAGCCACTCCCGTTCGCGCACAAGTTGGCGCAGCTCCGGCGAAACGCTTTGCGGCGTAAGATCGGGAACCTTCCTGCTTGCGTTCCGGACAGGAACAAGAGCGATCAAGTCCTCCGGCGTCGTCAGCGGCAGGCGAAACTTCAGCCGGCCGGAACAGTGATTCAGAAACGCAAACAAATCTCCACCCAGATTTTCCGTACGCACATAGTCCTCATAAACGCGCCGTTGAAAAAGCTCCCGAACCCCTTCGCGGCCCTGAAACTTTCCGCTGCGCATTTTTTTCAAGGAATTGGGAATGCTGAGATAGAGCAGCCGGAACGACAGCAGACCGAAGGTCCCGGCCATGGTCGAACGGGCATATTCTTTTTGCACCACACGGGCGTTTTCGGGATTCAGCAAAAAACGCAGCCACGCTTCAAAGGCCCCGAGGGAAGGATCGAACATCTCCGCGTGGCCTCCACGGCGGAGATTTCCGTATAAACCTCCTCTGCGAGAGCCGGAGCCGAAGTTGAACAGGGAAATATAGAGCGAAAGAGGTTCGCGCACGGAGATGAAGAAGAGCTTTGACCGGTCAAATCCTTCCGGAAGGGCGTAGTGCGGCTTTCGCTCGTTGAACCGCTCGTCGAGAAGCGTGGAGAGGACACTTCTTATCGTGGTGGAGCCCGTCTTCTGCAAATCGAGATAGACGATATTTTCGTATTCTTTCATGGTTCCTCCCGCACCATCGCGCTTTACCGTCAGGATGCAGCATGGACGGCCGCTGAAAAAGGGGTTTTCCGGGAAATCGCTAAGCGTACTTCAGACCGCTATTCGTCTGGGCAAACTGGGCCTAATATCTGCGCCATGAACGTCGAGCGCTTCGATCCCACGACCAGTTTCTCACCCGATGAGATGGCTGCCGTTCGTGCGCGCTCGGACCTGACGGGATTGTTTTGCGTCGCACACGCCTGGGTCGTGATCGGCTGTTCGATGGCGCTGTATGCCCTCTGGCCGAATCCGGCGACGTTCATCCTGGCCGTTCTGCTCATCGGCAGCCGGCAACTTGGGCTTGCCATCCTGATGCACGATGCGGCGCACGGCGTGTTGATGCGTACGCACTGGCTGAACGAATGGGTGAGTCAGTGGCTCTGTGCCTACCCCGTGGGCGCGGATACGATCTCATACCGGCACTATCACCTGAAGCATCACCGTTCGACGCAACAGCCCGACGATCCGGATCTCGGCCTGTCGGCGCCGTTCCCGATCACGCGATCGAGCTACAAAAGAAAATTTATCCGCGACATCACCGGCCAGACGGGATTCAAGCAGCGCCGCGAACAGTTCCGCCGTGCCTGGGGGGACAAGAGCCTGTCCTTCGCCCAGCACGTCAAAGCATTCTGGAGCAAGCTAGGCGGTGTGCTGACGACGAATTTCATCCTGCTCGCAATCCTGACGGCGTTCGGCAAGCCGCACTACTACCTGATGTTCTGGCTCCTTCCGAACATGACATGGCAGATGGTCATAACCCGTATCCGCAATATCGCCGAGCACGCCGTCGTGCCCGACAACAACGACGTGTTCCGCAACGCGCGCACGACCTATGCGTCGTGGTGGGTGCGCGCACTGATCGCGCCGTACTGGGTCAATTATCACGTCGATCATCATCTGATGTTTTACGTGCCCTGCTACAACCTGCCGAAATTGCATGCGATGCTGCTGGCCAAAGGGTTCGGGCCGCGCATGGAGATCAAGAATAACTATCGCGAGATTCTGACGCTCGCACTCTCCAAGCCAGAGCCGGTCGCGCAGCCCGCGTGACCGCACCCAAAGATTTCATTCTTGCCAATACCACGCTAATCGCCCCGCCTCTGGTGCCGGAGATCAGGCTTCATCTTGCGACCGAAGTCGTGCCCCTCTGGCGGAAGACAGAAGAAGAACTGGAAGCCGAGGGCATCCCGCCCCCCTATTGGGCATTCGCATGGGCGGGCGGTCAGGCGCTGTCCCGCTACGTGCTCGATAATCCCGAAACGGTCGAAGGCCGTTCTGTATTGGATTTCGGATCGGGTTCGGGCCTCGTTGCGGTCGCCGCCGAAAAAGCTGGCGCAACAAGTGTCATGGCCGCCGACATCGACATTTTCGCGGAAGCGGCTATCTCGGAGAACGCGCGGGCGAATAACAGCGCAGTGTCAACGACGACCGACGACGTGATCGGACGTAGCGGCAGCTGGCAAACAGTTCTGGTCGGCGACATGTGCTACGAGCGGCCGCTGGCCGAGCGGCTGCTGGCTTGGCTGCGCGATCTCGCCGGCAACGGGGCGCTCATCCTTCTGGGAGATCCGGGCCGCTCTTACTTCCCGAAATCCGGAGTCGAGAAGCTCGCGACCTATCGCGTGCAGACGACGCGCGAACTTGAGGACAGCGAGATTCGCGAGACCAGTATCTACCGGCTTCTCTAGATGGCCGCTGTGCCGCCGAAGTGCACGACGACAAAAACCAGCCCAGCCCAGATGGCGGCGCCCACGCCGATCTCGATCTCACACACCAATGGCTGCCGTAGACAGACCACGAACAGACGATCGAAATTCCCCAGCCGGTGAAGATGCGCGTTCAAACTACGCATAACGCCCCCCAATTCGACTCGTTTTTAGGACACCACCACGGCAGTCGCGCGAAGATCGGCCGCGACACGCTCGATCTCATCTTTGAGACGAAGCTTCCGCTTTTTCAGCCGCGCAATAAGCAGCTCATCGCTGCTTTCGAAAAGCGCCGAGATCGTGAAATCCAGATCGCGATGCTGCTGCGTCAGGCTGACGAAGCGCGACCAAAGCGGCGTTTCGGTGAATGGTGATTCTGGCTTGGCGGTGTAGGCCGACCCGTCAAATGCCGGGTTTTCATAGGAACGCATTGTAACATCCTTTCAGAATGTGACTTTGCTTCCCGATCGGGCACCCCATCGCCCCTGAGACTCGCCCGCCTCTACTGCGCAGCCCAGGGCGGCCTCTTATAGTTAATAACTAATTAATATCCACAGAAAATGGTTAATGTCAACGAATCGCTCAAACAAAAAAGGAAATTGCTCGACCCGCCCGTTGACCATCTCGGGCCTCTTTGGTATTTTAGAACAAAGAGGGAACATTTCAATGCCTGCGGATGGATATCTCGATTACATAGAGCTTCCAGGTTCTGACATTCCGGCGACCAAGAAGTTCTACGGCTCGGTGTTCGGTTGGAGCTTTGTGGACTACGGGCCTGACTACGTCGCATTCGACAGCGCAGGACGTCAGGGCGGTTTTAACGCAGCGCGTAAGGTGGTGACGCAGGGTGGTCCGCTGATCGTGCTTTACGCCGCCGATCTCAATGGCATGGAGGCGAAGGTGAAAGCCGCGGGTGCGGAAATCCTTTCACGCGAAACCTTCGAGGGCGGACGCCGGTTTCACTTCCGCGACCCGAACGGCAACGAAATCGCTGTCTGGACCAAGGCTTAGCTTCACAACCCCGTCACTCTCGGTTGGCGGTTCGCCAACCTCATGCCAGAGTGCCCTCAAGAGGGAGCCTGCTTCTTCGCGGGCAACGTTCATTTTCCAGTGGGAAGATTCATGGCTGGAATTCCGGAAGATCCCGTTTCCGAGCAGCACGATCTTAAGCGCGCTCTGGGTCCAATCCATCTGATTGCCTTGGGCATCGGCGCCATCATCGGCGCA
>CAZCJI010000030.1:11481-15191 GCA_964498625.1 uncultured Rhizobium sp. | reverse complement strand
ATCATGAGACGCATCCGCGTCTAATCCGCGGGCCGACACCAATTCGCTTGAACGTCCCTCAACATCTAGATAGCGATTCCGAAAACTCACCAGCACTTGAGACTTGAAATCGCGTTCTCAACAAATTTCGATTTCGACCGTCGGTCAGCCCATTTGAACCGCATGTTTCGCGAGGGGGGGTACCCTGCTCCGGGGCGATCCGACCGGCATCAAAATTGATGGACGGCGATCGCACACCGCAACATCTTGAAAGTTGTTTTTCGTTCTGACGTGCTCCCCCTCCCCTCGTCTCTGCGTCGCCGCCACGCATCCCGCCGGCAGAGTAAAATGGGATCCAAATATGCCGGTTCAAGGGGGGATCGAGCAGAATCCGAAACGCATGAGCCGGCATACACAGGTGCCTCAGCGCGTCTCTTCGATCACCTGATTCATGTCCTGCGAAGGACGATCCGAGCCCGCGCAATTCGTGAGCTTGGCCGGCACGCCCACCGCGGTGCATCCCGGCGGCACCGATTGGAGCACAACACTGCTCGCGCCGATGCGCGAATATTCGCCGACCTCGATATTGCCGAGGATCTTCGCGCCCATCGACAGCAGCACGCCGCGGCGGATCTTGGGATGACGATCGCCGCCCTCCTTGCCCGTGCCGCCAAGCGTGACGCCGTGCATGATGGAAACGTCGTCCTCCACCACAGCGGTTTCACCCACCACAACACCGGTCGCATGATCGATCATGATCCCGCGCCCGAACCGCGCGCCGGGATGGATATCGACATCGAACAACTCCGAGATACGGCTCTGGAAGAAAAGCGCCATGCCCTCGCGGCCCTGAATCCACAGCCAATGGCTGATGCGGTAGCATTGCAGCGCGTGAAAGCCCTTGAAGAACAGGAATGCCTGCACGTGGCTATGGCAGGCGGGATCGCGGTCGTAGACCGCGGCAAGATCCGCGCGTACCGCCTCGCCAATCGACGTGTCGGCGTTGATCGCCTGCACGAAAATCTCTCGCGCCAGCATCGGGCTGATGTCGTCGCAGCCGATCTTCTTGGCGAGATGATAGGAGAGCGCGTCTTCGAGCCGCTCATGATTCAATATGGTCGCATGGACGAAACTGGCGAGTGCGGGCTCCTGCCCGGCCAGTTCACGCGCCTGGTCGCGCATCGCCGACCAGATCGGGTCGCAGGTTGCCAGCTTCTCGGCGTTGACGGCCATGGAACGCTCCTCACTCGACGCCATTGTAACGGACAGTACGGTCATTCCCAAATAACGCGCAAAACACGAAAACGCGCCTGTATTTCGCGGCCCACTT
Source organism: uncultured Rhizobium sp. (assembly GCA_964498625.1). Classification (GTDB taxonomy): domain Bacteria; phylum Pseudomonadota; class Alphaproteobacteria; order Micropepsales; family Micropepsaceae; genus Rhizomicrobium. The sequence continues at coordinate 13,882 of CAZCJI010000030.1, read as the reverse complement.
TTCCTAGATAAGGGCGGAAACGTCCTTCGCAACCCGCATATCTTACATGGGACTGGTATGGATAACGCATCTTCCGCTTTGAACAGGCCCGCACCTGACGCCATCGATCTCCTGCTCACACGGCGTTCGGGATCGGCCAAGGCAATGACCGGGCCTGGCCCCACGCCGGAAGAACTTCGCACGATCCTGACAGCCGCCGCGCGCGTGCCCGATCACGGCAAGTTGTTTCCGTGGCGGTTCATCCTGTTCGAGGGCGATGCGCGCGCGCGTTTCGGCGAGGTGCTTGCAGAATGTCTCAAGGCCAGCGAACCCGCAACCGATGAACGGCTGGCGATGGAGCGCGGGCGTTTCCTGCGCGCGCCTGTCGTCGTCGGCGTCATCAGCCGCGTGCGCGAAGGCATCCCAATTCCGGTTTGGGAGCAGGAATTGTCGTCCGGCGCCGCGTGCCAGACCGTGCTGATCGCGGCACATTCCCTTGGCTATGTCGCGAACTGGCTGACGGAGTGGCCCGCCTTCAATCCGCTCGTCGCCGAAAAGCTCTGTCTGCAACAAGGCGAGCGCGTTGCGGGATTTATCTACATTGGAAAAGCCGCCTTGCCGCTTGAGGAGCGCGTCCGGCCCGATCTTGAAAAGATCGTGAGCCGGTACTGAGCAATACGCTTTTGCTTAGAACCCCGAAGTTGCGGTTGCCAATTCCTTAAGAGATCGGCGCTAGCGTGGCGTATGTCCGTCGCGCCGATAGCCGAAACCGAACCATTTGTCCGTTCGCCCGAAAGCCATGCTTTCGAGACGTTCTGGCGGTCGTTGCGGGGCGCACGTCATGTCCCGCGGCGCAGCGACTTTCATCCCGGCAGGGCAAAACAACTCATCAGCGACCTCATCCTGGTGGAGGCGCCAAACACACGCAGCACATTCCTGCGTATTCGGGTGACGGGAGGCCACTTCGATGAGCTGGTCGGATGCGATCTGACCGGATGCGACCCCATGGATTTTCTTCCCGACGCCTATCGCGCGGGTGGCATCGAATCGACGCGCCTGGTTTTGGAATTCCCCTGTGGGCTTTGGCAGGTCTCGCCCGCTCATCTGGTGCGCGGATACGCCGTGAACCTGGAAATCACGATGTTGCCGCTGGCGCCGGATAGCGACGGCCCTGGCTTTCTGCTCTGCCATGTCCGCTCGTTCGGCGATCCGATGCGCGCGACACTGCCGACAGCCAATGGATTGGGGCTCGATACGGCGCTGGCATTCGAGTTCCTCGACGTCGGCGCCGGTGTGCCGGTTTGGATTGCGCAGGCGGCCTAGATCAACCGGCCAAGCATCCAGCGCGTGCAAGTGCGGTCAGCGAATGCCTATCAGCTTGTGGGTCTGCAGGCTCAGCCGCCATTGCGGATGCGCGAGGCAATATTCCGTGGTGGCGTGGGTGTTGGCATCACGTTGTGGATTGTCCATCGGCTGCAGGAAAAAATTGTCGAACATAAGTCCCGCGTAGCGTTCGGGCGGCGCGCCGTCCTGCGGATAGATCAGCTTCAGTTCATTGCCGCGCGTGAGGTTCAGCTCCGCATCCGCCTTGGGACTGACGCAGATCCAGTCGATGCCGGGCGGCGGCAGAAGCGTGCCGTTGGTTTCGAGTCCGATCTCGAAATGCAGGGCGTGAAGTGCCGCGATCAACGCTTCGTCGATTTGCAGGAGCGGCTCGCCGCCGGTGCAGACGACATAAGGCTGCGCGAGGCTACTCTTCGGCCATTCCCGCGCGACCGCGCGCGCCAGCTCGTCTGCGGTCTGGAATTTGCCACCGCCCGGCCCGTCGATGCCGACAAAATCGGTATCGCAGAATTTGCAGACGGCGCCGGCCCTGTCACGCTCCAGCCCCGTCCAGAGATTGCAGCCCGCGAAGCGCAGGAAGACCGCGGCCCGTCCCGTCTGCGCACCCTCGCCTTGCAGCGTGTAATAGATCTCTTTGACCGAATACGTCATGGCGCAGGCCTTATGGCGCTTGTTCCCGCGGTGCGCCACCGCAATGAACCTTGACAAGGGTATATAAACTAAACTAATATGACTTAGTTTAATCATATATGGCCATGGAAAAAGTCAATATTCATCAGGCGAAGACCAACCTGTCGCGGCTTGTCGATCGCGCCGCAAAGGGCGAGCCGTTCGTTATCGCCAAATCAGGAAAGCCAATGGTCAAGGTTGTACCCCTCGATGCGCCACCGCCCGCGAAAATACGCCGCTTGGGTTTCCTGGCCGGGAAGCTCAAAGTGCCTGACGATTTCGACCGCATGGGCGATGCGGAAATCCAGAGCCTCTTCGGACAGAACGATTGAGAGTGCTGCTGGATACACATGTGCTTTTGTGGGCAGCGGGGCAACCGGAAAAGCTGCCCAGGACGCGCGTCAAGCGG
>CAZCJI010000030.1:0-11471 GCA_964498625.1 uncultured Rhizobium sp. | reverse complement strand
CGACGATCCCGAAACAGCACCCATCTTCAGTGCTGCCAGTCTTTGGGAAATTGCGATCAAGCAAGGTATCGGGCGTGAAGACTTCCAAGTCGAGCCGCGCTTGCTACGGCGCGGATTGCTCGACAACGGATATGAAGAACTCGCCGTGACGAGCGCCCATGCCGTTGCTCTCGATATGCTTCCCGCGCTTCACAAAGACCCGTTCGACCGCCTGCTCATCGCGCAGGCGCTGGTCGAAGGCATCACGCTTGTCACATCAGATGACACGGTCGCGCGCTATCCAGCGCCGACGATGAAGGTTTAAGGCTTCCTTGCGCTTTCGACCCGGTATTTCGCATAGCCCTTGGCGCGCAGATCGCATGCCGGGCAGACACCGCACCCAAATCCCCAGTCGTGGCGATGCACGCGATCGCCTTCATAGCAGGTGACAGTTTCTTCGATAATCAACTCAAGGAGTGCGTTGCCGCCCAGCTGCTCCGCCAGCGCCCAAGTCGCCCCCTTGTCGATCCACATCAGCGGCGTATGGATCGTGAGCGGCCGATCCAGAGCAAGCGAAAGCGCTGTCGCCGTAGCCTTCACCGTCTCATCGCGGCAATCGGGATAGCCGGAAAAATCCGTCTCGCACATGCCGCCGACCAGATCGCGGCAATCGCGGCGGTAGCCCAGCGCCGCGGCAGCGGTAAGAAACAGCACATTGCGGCCCGGCACGAAACTTGTCGGCAATCCGTTCTCACCCATCTCGATCTTCATGTTGTCGGTGAGCGCACTGCCCCCGATGGATTTCAGCACATCCAGCGGCAGCACAAAGTCTTCGCCGAGCTTTTCCCGCCATTGCGGAAACCGGTCGCGCAACGCGGCGAGAACGCGGGGCCTCGCATCCATCTCGGCGATATGGCGCTGGCCATAATCGAAGCCGACGGTCTCGACACGCGCGAACCGCTCAAGCGCCCAGGCGAGACACGTCGTCGAGTCCTGCCCGCCCGAGAAAAGCACGAGAGCGCTGGTCAAATCTCGACAATCCTTTCTGCCCATTTGAGCATTTTTGCTGACTGGGCAGAGGCGCGCAGTTCCGCCGCGAACGCATCCCAATTCGCAACCCGGTTCCTGTACTCAGGCTCCCTGTCCTGGCGTTCGCCTTCGATGATTTCGCCGGGTACGCCGACATCGGCGAACCCCAACGGACGAAGGAGGCCGAGAATATGTCCGATGGACTCTTCGCCGGAAAGGCCGTGCACATGCTTCTCGAAACCGATCCGCGCGAACGGCTCATTGCGCGCTTCGAGCGACCGATTGACCCATTTGAACCAGGTTCGCATCCTGCGCGCCCAGACCATGAAATTCTCCGCGGACAGTTCGGGCCTCATGCCGGTTGTATCGACTTTCGTGAAAACACCCACGGCTTTGGCCTTCACCACCGAAATGTAACTTTCGATCGGCCTGCGCCGCAGCACGGCGAACGCCACATCCTTGCGCGAGAAAATCTGCGATTCGATGAGTTCTTCGGGAAGATGATAGGGAAAGAGCTTGAACGCGACGACCTTCGATTCCCATGCGCTGTGAAACGCTTCCAAGGTTTCGGCCGGATGCGTGTGGCGCCAGGCGCGAAAGCTCTCGCCATCCGTGACCGCGCCGCCCGATATCTCCTTCAGCTTTTCGTATTCAAAAGGCCGATGCAAACCGATGTCGTGGCGATGAAAGAGCTCGCCCTTGGAGATGAATTCCGGGCAACTCTTGACGAGCTTGATCACATGGGTCGATCCGGTTCGCGGCGCTGCGAGAATGCAAAGGAATCGTATCGCCACAGTCGTTCGCCAGCCCGCTTTCCGTCCAACCTAGCGGGCGTGCTTGCCTTTTTGAACAGCCTGCGTCAATTTTGATTCAAGAAAAACAAGGGGATGGGCGTGCCGGCACTGGCATTGACGGGCACCGGTTTGTTTACGCCGGCCCAATCGGTCTCAAACGACGAACTGGTCGCGTCGTTCAACGAATACGTCCGCAGATACAACGACGCCAACGCAGCCGCCATCGCGTCCGGCACCACGACCGCCTTGGCGCCCTCCAGCACCGAATTCATCGTCAAGGCGTCCGGCATCAAGAACCGCTACGTTCTGGACAAGACGGGCATTCTCGATCCCGAGATCATGTGTCCGCGCCTCCCGGAGCGCCCGAACGACCAGATCTCGGTGCTGGCGGAAATGGCCGTGACGGCGGCGCGCGAGGCGATGGCGAACGCCGGCCGCAGTGCAGGCGACATCGACGGTGTGCTGGTCGGCGCCTCGAACATGCAACGCGCCTATCCCGCCATGGCGGTGGAGGTGCAGGATGCGCTGGGCATCGACGGGTTCGGCTTCGACATGAACGTCGCCTGCTCGTCGGCGACCTTCGCGTTGCAATCGGCGGCGGATATGGTCCAAGCGGGTCATGCGCGCGCGATCCTGGTCTGCAATCCCGAGATCTGCTCGGGTCACCTGAACTTTCGCGACCGCGACAGTCATTTCATCTTCGGCGATGTCGCGACGGCGTTCATCGTCGAACGCGCCGAGACCGCGCGGCGCGGCGGCTGGGAGATCGTCTCGACAAAGCTGAAAACGAAATTCTCCAACAACATCCGCAACAATTTCGGATTCCTCAATCGCGCCGCGCCCGAAGGCGTCGGCAAGCCGGACAAGCTGTTCGTCCAGGAAGGCCGCAAGGTCTTCAAGGAAGTCGTGCCGATGGTTTCGGAGCTGATCCTCGCGCATCTGGCGGAAAACAGCCTTGAGCCATCGGCCTTGAAGCGGCTCTGGCTGCATCAGGCCAATCTCGGCATGAACGAGATGATCACGCGCCGCGTGCTGGGCCGCGATCCCGTTGCGGGGGAAGCGCCGAACATTCTTGACGAGTACGCCAACACGAGTTCGGCCGGCTCGGTCATCGCGTTCCACAAATATAACGACGATTTGAAGCCCGGCGACGTTGGGCTTCTGTGCTCCTTCGGGGCAGGATATTCGGCCGGCAGCGTGATCTTGAGGAAACTCGCGCGCGCCTGAACGCGCGGCACGACAAGGGGATATCATGAACGACAACGACGCCGTCGCGCGCAAGGACAAGGCCTTTCTGGGTCATCCAATTGGACTGGCGTGGCTAAGCGGCTCGGAATTCTGGGAGCGTTTCGCCTACTACGGCGCTCAGCCGCTGATCGCGCTGTATATCAGCCAATATCTTCTAATGCCCGGTCACGTTGAGCACGTGATCGGATACGGCGCCCTCAAGAGTTTCGTCGAAACGTTCTACGGCAATTTGACGCCCGCGCAGTTCGGGATCGCGATCTCGGGTATCTACACCGCGCTCGTCTACATAACGCCGCTGCTTGGCGGCCTGGTTGCGGACCGCCTGATCGGACGCACGCCCACCGTCATAATCGGCGCAATCGCCATGGCGGTCGGCGAATTCCTTATGGCCCTCGATGCCGGGTTCGTCGTGGGCCTTGTGATGCTTGTGTTCGGTGTGGGCTGTTTCAAAGGCAACATCGCGAGCCAGGTCGGCGATCTGTATTCGCTCGAGGACAAGCGCCGGGCGGACGCCTTTCTCATTTACTTCATGGGCATTCAGCTCGCCGCCATCATCACGCCGCTGATCTGCGGAACGTTGGCCCAGAAGGTCGATTGGCATCTGGGCTTTGCCGCCGCGGGGGTTGGCATGACCATCGGTCTGGTTGTCTACCTGTTCGGCCGTCACACCTATCCGCCGGAGCCGCTGCATACGAAGTCGCAGACAGCGCGGCCGAAACTGTCCGGCCGGGGCTGGACCGTCATTGTGCTTCTCGTCGCCCTGTTGCCAGTGATGGCGCTCTCCATGCTGGGCAACCAAGAGATTCCCGGCGCCTACCTGATCTGGGGACAGAAGATATTCCAGACGACGTTCTTCGGTTTCTCCATGCCCATCACCTGGCTCGTTTCGATCGACGCCATCGTCAGCGCCATCCTGATGGGTGGCGTGATCGCGTTCTGGCGATGGTGGGCGACGCATTGGCGGGAGCCATCGGAACTCGCCAAGATCATTCTGGGCACGTCGATCAGCGCTCTGGCACCGCTGCTTCTTGCAGGAGCCGCAGCGCAAAACGGCGCGACTGGCCAGCAAGTGTCACTCGCATGGGCCGTCGGCTTCCACATCGTCAACGACATCGGCTTTTCCATCGCATTGCCGATGGGTATCGCGCTCTATTCACGTATCGCGCCGGCTGGCTTGGGCGGCGTGATGATCGCGGTCTATTACATGAGCATTGCCATGTGCAATCTGCTGACCAGCAAGCTCGGGGGCTGGGTGACGACCATGCCGGGGACTCAGTTCTGGGGGCTGCACACCGGGCTCATGGCCGCGAGTGCCGTCATTCTGATCATCGTGCGTGCGCTGTTCGGAAGCATTCTCGCGCCCGCCTACGACCACTTGCAGCCGACATAAGGCTTCAGGACGTCGTCGCGAAGACAATACCGACGCCGTGTTCGTGCTGACGGATGACGCGCGCCGCCATCTGGCCGATCAGGATCATCTCTCCGTTCGGCGGGCATATTTCTGTTTTCAACGATGCTCCGGTCAAAGAGATGTCGATGATCTCGCAATCGACGCGGTCGCCGCTGCAGCGCGTGAAGGTGGAAATCGGCGAGCCCTTGACGCGCCGATGGCGGCGCAGCGATGCGGCTTCTGCCGGTTCGCTGTTGACGGACTTGGTCAGCTTGTCGATCAGGCGCTTGCGTTTGGCGTCGCTGCAGACGAAGCGAAGACCAAGGACTTCGCCGACGACGCGGGTCATGACGGCCTCGAAGCGCCCGTATTCGTCGATATAAAGAACGACAAACGTTGAGAGCGGCGGCATCTCGGCGCAGGTGATGCCCGCGCCGCCGCCCGAGATATCCACCACGTTGCAGTCGACGGTGCGCTCTTCGGCCGGAACGAACATCTTTCCGTTCAGCGCGGTCTTCGCGCGGTCGAACTGGCGCTGTTCGAACGTCTTCTGGAGTGCCTTTTCTGCCGCTTGCATGCGTTCCTCAAATCCCGATGGACCCAACGTCAGTGCACTTTGCTCTCCGCCGGACGCGCGCCGACGCTGCTGGAGAAGTCCCGGAAGATCGCCGTCAACTCATCGACATCCGCCGCCCTTGGCGCGCCCACCGGAAAGCGATAGTGCCAGAAGCTCGTGATGTGCGAGACCGCGCCCATCTTCTCCCCCATCTCGAGGAAGAGCGGTGGCGCGCTGAGAAGAAACTCGCGGAAGGTCTTGGGATCCTCCCGCTCGACGAGCGCGTCATAGGCGGCATCGTAGATCTCAAGCACGCGGTTCACCTCATCGGTGTTTTTCTTTACCGCCATTGCCACCGCGCGTTTCGACATATTCAGGAAACGCATCTGTTCCACGTCGGCCTTGCCGATGATGCGAATGGTGGACAGATCGCGGATGACGTTCACGATCTGCGGCTTGATCTCCGACATGCACCATTTGTAGTAGATGAAGCCCCGCCAGCTGAAAATGCCCTCCCGGAACTCATCGACCTCCAGGCGCAACGTGGCGCGGAACGGCTCGAGCTTCTCGCCGATTTCGCCCGAAAGAAGGGCCGCGATGATTTTCCCCGTCGATGCGAGGCGCGCCGGACCGCTCGCGGTCATCGCAAGATTGGTCAAGCGCCGCACCTCGGTCGAAGCGTGCGCGTACATGCGCGACTGGTCGGCGGTGGAGATCTCAAAATAGCACGTGTCCGGCGCGAACTCGTGACAGCGCAGATATTCGCGGAGCAGGAACGGATCCAGAGACGGAACCGAATCAATAAGGCCCAGCACGTCCAGGTCGCGCTTCATCGTGAGACCGGCGCCATAGTTGCCGATTTCGCGCAACGATTCCGTATATCCCCGCTGCCCGATGAAGAACGAGCGGCCACCAACCTTGAGGTCGGATTTCTCGAACGGGATAATGATCTTGGTCGCGACCGCGCGCGTTTCGGGGAACAGATAGGTCTCATCGGCGCGCAGGCGATGCTTGAGGATGATCGCGCTGTTCATGATGTGGGACTCGAAGAACGGCGCCGCGCGATGCTGCGGATTGTCCGCCTGAGCGAGCGCAATGGCGGCAAGATTAAGCACGCGGCTTGAGGAAGCCGTGCCCAACCCGCTCAGGCTTCGCACAGAACGATCGACTGATACCACGCGGGGACCTTGTCTCGAATTCCGTGGCATCATCACAAACGCTCATTAACGCTGGATGGAGGGGTATGTTTAATGAAAGGATAATTGTCACAATCCGGCTGGGAGAGATTCGATGTCGAAACGCCTGCCCGCGCGCGCCTGGCAGCGCATGCTGAGCGGACGCAGATTGGATCTTCTGGATCCCTCCCCCATGGACGTGGAAATCGAGGATATCGCGCACGGTCTGGCGCGCGTCGCCCGCTGGAACGGACAGACCAAGGGCGCGAACGCCTTTTCGGTGGCGCAGCATTGCGTGCTGGTGGAACGTCTGACGGCCGAATTATCGCCGCGGATCGCGCGCGAAGCCCGGCTCATGGCGCTTCTCCACGACGCGCCGGAATATGTGATCGGAGACCTGATCAGCCCGTTCAAGGCGGCCGTCGGAATCGACTACAAGGACTTCGAGCTGCGACTGCTCTCGGCGATCCATCTGCGGTTCGGATTGCCGGCGCGTGCGCCGTCAGAGTTGCTTGCGTTGCTCAAACAGGCCGACATTGCTTCAGCCTATTTCGAGGCAACCCAACTCGCCGGCTTTTCGGCGGAGGAAGCAAAACGCTATTTCGGAACGCCGCCCAAGCCCCTGCGCACGCCGCGTCTCGTCCCGCTGGCAGCGGGCGATGCCCAAGAACTGTTTCTGGAGCGATTTCGGCGGCTCACCGCTTGAACCGTCTTTCCCCCGCCGCAATGCTGGGTTAGCAAGGCCCGGTCATGCCGAAGATACTGATCACGCCCCTCTCCGCCCTGCCCGATGCGATGGCGAACCACAATCCCTCGCACATCGTGTCGCTGCTTTCGAGCGGTTACATGATCGATACGCCGAACGGATTTCCCGCCGCGCGTCATCTGCGCCTGTCGATGCACGATATCGTCGATGAGGGCATGCCGGAATCTCCCGGTCGTGCGCATGTCGACCGGCTCATCGCGTTCGGCCGCGATTGGGACGCAAAGGCTCCGATGATCGTGCATTGCTGGGCCGGCATCAGCCGCTCGACTGCGGCGACCTATACGATCCTGACGGACCGCGCCGGACAGGGATCCGAAGAAACGATTGCGCGGTTGTTGCGCGCACGCGCGCCGCATGCGCAACCCAACAGGCTGTTCATCCGCCTCGCCGACGAAGCCCTCGGGCGCGACGGCGCGATGATGCGTGCGATCGACGGAATTGGCAGCGGCACCATGGTCACGGAAGGATGCGTGGTGGAATTGCCGCTGGAACGCACATGAGCGACGTGGCGCAACATGTCGTCAGCATCGGATTGTCCGCCGCCATCGTTTCGGTTGCGGAGGAACGCCCGTCCGCACTGATCGTGCATCATTCTGGCGATGCCGACGACGCCCTGCCCTTCGGTCCTTTCGATCCGCTGCATCATCGCACGCTGGAAAGCGGCCTGCGTTCCTGGGTGCGGGAACAAACCCATCTCGATCTGGGCTACGCGGAGCAGCTCTACACATTCGGCGATCGCGGCAGGCATCTGGTGACGGCGGGCGAAGGACCGCGGGTCGTCAGCGTCGGATACCTCGCATTGACGCGCGCAACGCCGGAACCGAAAGCGCCGGAGACGCTGTGGCGCGACTGGTATCGCTATTTTCCCTGGGAAGACTGGCGCGGCGAAAAGCCCGTCATCATCGCGGAAAAGATCGCGCCGGCCCTCAAGCTGTTCGTCAAGGACGCGCCAACGCCGGCCATCGCCGACCAGCGCCGCGACCGCATGCGGCTATGCTTTGGCGCCGACGGTCTGGGCTGGGACGAGGAAAAGGTTCTTGAGCGCTACGAACTGCTCTACGAGGCCGGTGTGGTGCAGGAATCCGCCCGCGATGGCCGTACGGCAAGAAGCGAAGCGTCGCTCGGCACCGGGATGGCGTTCGACCACCGGCGGATTCTGGCGACCGCCATCGCGCGCCTGCGCGGCAAGATGAAATATCGCCCGGTCGTCTTCGAGTTGATGCCGCCGACGTTCACGCTTCTCGAACTGCAGCGTACGGTCGAGGCGATCTCCGGCATCCGGCTTCACAAGCAGAATTTCCGGCGGCTGGTCGAAGGTCAGGGCCTTGTCGAAGGCACCGGGAAATTCGCACCCATCGCACGCGGCAGACCGGCGGAACTGTTCCGCTTCCGCCGTGAAGTCCTGAGTGAACGGCCAGCGCCTGGTGTGCGCCTCGGCTCGCGCCCCCGAGGAACAAGTTAAAAAGAAAAACGCGCCCCTCTTTCGAGGAGCGCGCTTTTGACTTGTGCGTGACGCTTAGTGCGTCGGCAGGCCGAGGACATCTGCGTCGGCGATGTAGCCGAGCGAGCCATTGCGCTGACGATCGACAAGCGCGCCGCCGGTCGGGCTGTTGAAGTAGAACTTCAGGCCGACATTGAAGGTGTTTCCGCTGCTGCTGCCGAAGAGGCCGCTCGTGCCGAAATCTTCGTGCTCATAGCCGCCATAGATCGACAGGGGCAGGCTGTTGGAGAACATCCACTCAAGCTGCGCCGCCTCGGACGTGATATGCAGACCCGAGTACTCGTTGTAATCGACCGAGCCACTCAGAGCGAGGTTCGGAATAACGTACCACTTCAGCATGCCGCCGACGAAACCGCCGCTGGCATCTGAGCCATAGGAGCTGATCGTGTTACCGCCGCCCTTGACCGCGATGGTGAACTGCGGACCGGCATACCATTCGCCGCCGGCGCCATAGCTGGTCACATCGAGATCGATGCCCGACGTGCTGGTGCTGTAATAGTTCACAGTCGCCGCGAGACGGCCCTGCATACCGGCCCAGAACACGCTGCCGCCGACGTTCCAGATATCGAGATTGTCGCTGCCGGTCTCGGAGAGGCTGTGGTAACCGCCAGTCGCCTCGAGACCCCAATTGCCGGAGACCATGCCGGTCAGGCTGCCGTTGATGTTCCAGAGGTCGGCGCCGTCACTGTTGGTGTCGCTGGCGTAGCTGCTGCTGAGCGTGCCGGAAACGCCGGCGCTGGCGGCGGTGGCAGACGCGAGACCGAGCGCGAGAACCGCAGTCGAGAGAAGAAGAGACTTTTTCATGGTATCCCTGTTGTGGCCTCCCGCGTGCGGGAGCATTTCGCGCGGATAGGTAGGGTGCGTCGCGGAATCCGTCGAGTAAAACTGTCACAATGTTGCGCGAATTCCGGGAAGTGTCGCCGCAATATCACGTTCTGATTGCGTAGAATTCGTTCCAAAAGCAATTTTATGACCAGCACTTTTGGCCCTTGACGGGATTATGCTCATTGATAGCATAAGCCCGGTTGGTACCCGGCCTTGAAGGCCGGTCTTTTTGCCCCATATATATGCTCAAATAGAGCATAACTTCTTCGGTGAAAGGATATCCAAATGGAAACCTTGAACTACACGCCGCAAGTCGCGGCGGCGACCGCACCGCTCTACGCGCGTGTCGCGTCGGTGGTCCCGGAGATCGAGTGGCCAGCGTTCGCGCCATATGTCGATGCGATCAACCGTCTCAAGAAACAGCGCGACGCTGTCGTGCTCGCTCACAATTACATGACGCCGGAGATCTTCCACTGCGTCGCCGATTTCGTTGGCGATAGCCTGGCGCTGGCGCGCGAGGCCGCGAAGACCGACGCAAAGGTCATTGTCCAGGCCGGCGTGCACTTCATGGCCGAGACCTCGAAGATCCTCTCGCCGGAAAAGATCGTGCTGATCCCGGATATGCGCGCAGGCTGTTCGCTTGCCGCCTCGATCACCGGCGCCGATGTGCGCCTGCTGAAGCAGAAATATCCCGGCCTTCCGGTCGTGACCTATGTAAATACCTCCGCCGAGGTGAAAGCCGAGAGCGATGTGTGCTGCACATCGTCCAACGCGAAGGACGTGGTCGAGGACAGCGCGCGCGAATTCGGCGTCGATACCGTCATCATGATCCCGGATAAATATCTGGCGCGGAACGTCGCGAACCAGACCGGCGTGAAGGTCATCACCTGGGAAGGCGCGTGCGAAGTGCACGAGCGCTTCACCGCGAACGACATCCGCGCCTATCGCCAAGCCAATCCCGGCGTGATCGTGCTGAGCCATCCCGAATGCCCACCCGAAGTGGTCGCGGCGTCGGACTTCGCGGGATCGACCGCGGCGATGATCAACTATGTCGGCGACAAGCGGCCGAAAAAGGTCGTGATGGTCACCGAATGTTCGATGAGCGACAACGTCGCGGTCGAATATCCCGATGTCGAATTCGTGCGGCCCTGCAATCTGTGCCCGCACATGAAACGCATCACGTTGCCGAAGATCCTGCACGCGCTGGAGACCATGACGACGGAAGTGCTGGTCGATCCCGCGATCGCCGTTCGTGCCCGCGCCGCCGTGGAGCGCATGCTCGCCGTTGGCAAATCGCTGAAAGCCGCAGCGTGAAGCGCGTCGACAACATCATCGAATGTCAGGGCGCGCTGGTCCTCGGCGCCGGCATCGCTGGGCTGTTCACGGCGCTGAAACTCGCGCCCTACCCTGCCACGGTGCTCGCGGGCACGCGTCCCGGCGTGTCGGGATCGAGCGCCTGGGCACAGGGCGGCATCGCGGCGTCGGTCGGCGAAGGTGACAGTTGGCAATCTCATGCCGCCGACACGATGGCGGCGGGTGCAGGCATCTGTGCTTCTGAGATCGTCTCGCTGGTCGCGCACGAAGCGCCGGATCGGATCGAAGATCTCGTACGGCTGGGCGTGCCATTCGACCGCAACGCCGACGGTTCGCTCGCGGTCGGCCGCGAAGCCGCGCATGCCACAGCGCGTATTGTTCACGTCACCGGCGACCGCGCCGGCGCCGAAATCATGCGCACGCTTGCCGCGCGCGCGTTGGCAACGCCGTCGATCAGCATTCTCGAGGGTTTTCACGCCGTCGAACTCGCGATGGAAGACGGCCGCGTCACCGGTCTCTTCGCACGCACTGGTGTCGGAAGTGGCGCGCGTCTGGTTCTGTTTCGCGCCCGCGCTGTGATCTTTGCAACAGGCGGTCTTGGCGCACTCTACGCCGTGACCACCAACCCGCTGGAGTCCCGCGGCGAAGGTCTCGGCATGGCGGCCCGTGCGGGCGCCGTGATCGCCGATCCCGAATTCGTGCAGTTTCATCCGACCGCGATCGCCATCGGCCGCGATCCCGCGCCGCTCGCGACTGAAGCGCTGCGCGGCGAAGGCGCAATGCTCGTCGATGATCGCGGCATGCGATTCATGCCCGCGGTACATAAGGATGCGGAGCTGGCGCCGCGCGATATCGTGGCGCGCGCGATCCATCGCGAGATCGCAGGCGGGCACA
>CAZCJI010000029.1:0-15191 GCA_964498625.1 uncultured Rhizobium sp. | reverse complement strand
CGAGCGTCCCGTCGAGGAAGTCGAACACGCTAGCCTTGAACAGAGTGTGGGGAATCGCCGAGAAATGATCGCAGCCGGGCAGGGTGACCGCTTTCGCGCCGGAGATGAGTGCGGCGAGTTCGTGCGGATCGCCGGCGAGGTCGTCGCGCGCGCCCGTGACGATCAGGGTCTCGACAGAAAGCTGTGAGACAACCGATTTCGTGAATTGCGGATTGTCTGCCCGGTTAAGCGCCGCCAGCGCGAGACGATCTTCACCCTGTTCGTCGGCAAAGCGGCGGAAACTGCGCAGGATTGGATCTGTGACGGTTTCAGGATCGCTTGCCTCCATCGCCTCGGCCATCGGATGGCCTGGCGGACGCGGCTCGAACAGCGTTCCACCGATCCCGCCCAGCATCAGAAGCGGAAAGCGTTTCGGTGCTGCGAGCGCGGATGCCAATGAAATCTGCGCGCCCATCGAATAACCAAGAAGGTCCGCACGCTCGACGCCGAGGTGATCAAGCAAAGTGATGATGTCGCCCACCATCGCCGCACGTGCATAAGCAGCGGGATCGTGCGGCTTGCCGCTCTCGCCATGGCCGCGGCAGTCGAGCGCCACGCAGCGGATGTGCTTGCGTTCGAACGCGCCGTACCAGCCGAGGCGCTGCCAGTTCTCCTTGCGGTTGGAGGTAAACCCATGAACCAGCACCACGGGTCGGCCTTCGCGCGGACCGATGTCGTCATAAGCAATGGCGACACCGCCAGAATCAAAGACCGCCATCAGCGATCGACCATGCGCATGACATCGTTGCCGCCACCGGAAGGCGCTGCCACCTCAACCATACGATCGGGCACGTCGTCATATTCGAGGCGCAGAGCCTTCGAAATGACGGCGTGAAAATCGTACAGCGCGGTGACATAGGTAAACTCGAGAATCTCCTCGTCAGAAAGATGCGCTTTCAAAGCATCGAACACGCCGTCGGCCACACGTCCTCCGGCAAGCACCAGCGCATCGGTATAAGCGAGCAGCGCACGTTCCGCCGGCGTGTAGCAATCGGCCACCTGCCAGTGCGCAATATTGGCGATCTTTTCTTCAGGCAGGCCGACACCGCGCGCCGCTTTGCAATGCTGCGAATACACGAACTGACTTCCACGTGCCCAACCGGCACGCAGCTGGCCAAGCTCGCGATATTTCGGATCGAGCTTGCGGTTTGAGCTGCGGTAAAGCTGAAAGCCCGCAACGGCGTGATCGAAGACATCGGGCACGAGCGCGAAGACTGTCCACCAATTGCCTGGCGTCCCGGTGTCCGTGCCGGGCTCTTTCACCGGATCGCGGTCCCCGAACAGCATCTTGTAGATGGTCTGCGCCATTGGGTGGGCGGCATCTTTTCCAACCTGTTTCAGCCTTGGCATCTCGCGTCTCTTGTGTGGGATGGCGTACGGATGGCGCGTGTTCGCGTTCACCCCAGAGTATGAAACTTTCCGGTCCGGGCAAAAGGCCATGTATTCAATGTGTTATGAGCTTCCGCTACGATACCCGGCGCGCCATCTTTCATTGGTTGGCGTTCTTTAAGCTTCATCCCATATTAAGAGGGCTGCGGGTGCCGGCCGCCCTTCGTCTTTGAGAGGAATTTTCGATGATCGCCTTCCTGCGTTGGGCACGTTCGATTGCCGTTGGCACCCTGAACGGCGTGGTGAAGTTCGTCTTCTTTGTCATTTTGCTGTTCCTGGGCTTGTTCCTGATCGGCCTTGCGGAGGGCGACGGGCTGCCATCGAAGATGATCCTGGCGCTCGACCTCAGAGGGCCCATCGCAGACTCTTCCCCTTATGACTTCACGCTCGGCGCGCGGCCGGTGACAGTGATGGACATCGTGCTCGGCCTCGACGCCGCAGCCCGCGACAGCCGCGTCAAGGGCGTTATCGTGCGTCTCGGAAGCGCGAATATTTCCGTTCCCAAGGCGGAGGAAATCGGCGCGGCGTTCAAACGGTTTCGCCAGTCCGGCAAATTTGTGATCGCGCATGCTCAGGCGTTCGAAGCGCCGGGCCTTGGCGACTATCTGACGGCCGCGGCCGCCGACCAGATCTGGATGCAGCCCAAATCGCCCTTCGGCCCGTCGGGCGAGGGTGGCGGTGAAATCTTCCTGCGCGGATTGTTCGACAAATTTCAGGCCGAACCGCAGATCGCCAAGCGCGCCGACTACAAGAGCGCCGCCGACATGTACATGGAAAAGCAGATGACGCCGGCGGATCGCGAACAGCTCACGGCGCTGATGCAGTCCTGGTATAATACCGCGACCGAAGGCGCGGCCGGCGACCGCAAGCTGAATGTGAAGGCGCTCGCGGCGGAGTTCGAGAAGAACCCGCAATTCGCGGAAGACGCCAAGGCTGCCGGTCTCATCGATCGCATCGGCTATGATGACGACGCGCAGGCCGCTGCCTATGGCCGCGCCGGGTCCGGTGCGAAGTTCATCAAGATGAGCGAGTTCGTGCGCGCGACCGAGGAATCGTCGCAATACAACAAGGGTACGCGCATCGCCCTGATCGAGGGCGCTGGCGAAATCGTCGAGGGCTCGGCGGGCGGCGGTCTGTTCGGTGGCGACACGGTCATGGCGGGGGACGATGTCGCGCGCGCCATTCGCGAAGCGGCGAGGGATCGCACCGTCAAGGCCATTCTGTTCCGGATCGACTCGCCAGGAGGGTCCGTCACGGCGTCCGATCAGATCCTCGATGCGGTGAAGAAAGCACAGGCGAAGGGTATTCCGGTTGTCGTCAGCATGGGCGCTGTTGCGGCATCGGGCGGTTATTACATCTCGGCATCCGCCGACAAGATCGTTGCCGAACCCGGCACGATCACCGGTTCGATCGGTGTGCTCACAGGTAAGGTCTCGGTCGGCAAATCCCTTGGTCTGCTGGGCGTGGGTGTCGATCAGGTCGGCGTCGGCAAAAACGCGCTCATGGATTCCGGCCTGACGCCCTACACACCGGATCAATGGGCGGCGCTCAATGCGCAGGCCGACACGATCTATGCCGACTTCAAGCAGAAGGTCGCCACGGGTCGCAAACTGCCTCTCGACAAGGTTCAGGAGATCGCGCGCGGCCGTGTGTGGAGCGGCGCCGATGCAAGCACACGCGGACTCGTCGATGAACTTGGCGGCTTCTGGACCGCAACGGCGGCAACCGAGAAGCTGGCAAAGATCGGACCGGATGAGCACGTCGTCTTCAAGCGCTTCCCGCGCTCCAAGACGTTCTTCGAAGCGCTCAACGAGGCGTTCAACGAAAGCACGGCGACCTCGCGGGCGATGAAGGGATTGGTGACGCTGATGAACACACCCATCGCACGCGCGCTGGTCAGCACAAGCGAGGAGATGCCGCGCGGCGGGGTGGAACTCAAGGCCACAGATCTGCCGAACTGAACGGGCGCGCATGATAGACGCGCTCGGCGACCTGACGCAGAGCCCTGCGCTTTATCCGATGGCGCTGGATATGCAGCGCGACGCGCTGCTCTTCCTGCGGATGAGCGAAGCGGACTATCGCGCGTCCAGCTTTCTGGATGAGCGCGCGCGCATTACGGATAGGCGGGAGCAATGGCTGCCCTTCCTTGATGTCGAGCGCGCGCTCGCGACGCCGATGGCCGTATGTCCACTGCAATTCATTTTTCATATGGGGCATGTTGGCTCCACACTGTTGAGCCGCCTGCTGGACGAGGCGGGCGGCGTGCTGTCGTTGCGCGAGCCGTTGCCGCTGCGCGCGATCGCAGAAGCCTATGACACGGGGTTGCCCGATATGGATCGCCGGCTCGAGGTGCTGCTGCGCTTGTGGGAACGCGGCTTTGCTGAGACGCGAACGGTTGCGTTGAAGGCAACCAGCGCGACGGAACGCGTGGCGCCGCGGCTGCTGAGCCTACGGCCGGAGGCGAGGGCCGTTCTGCTCGGCGTCTCCGCGGAATCCTATCTTGCCACGATGTTCGCGTCACCGAATTCGGCCGGCGATCTGAACGCGAACGGGCCGGAGCGCATGCATCGCCTGGCGACAATGGGCGTGACGGTTCCCCGCCCGCAAACACTCGGCGAGTTGGCGGCTATGAGCTGGCTCGCGGAACGCGTCACGCAAGTGCGCATTCAAAGCGCGTTCGGCGCGAGGGTTCTCGCGATAGATTTCGATGCGATGCTGGGCGCTCCGGAAGAGACACTACAACGCGTGCTCGCGCATTTTCGGATTTCGCACGCGCCGGCGACGGTTATGAGCATGGCAAAAAGCGCGGCGCTGTCGCGCTATTCCAAGGAGCAGGATCGTCCGTACTCCGCCGGTTTGCGCGCGGAACTTCAGGCGGAGGCCAGAAAGCTTTACGCGAAAGAGATTCGCGCAGCCCTCGATTGGCTTGAGAGAATTCCGGTTGGTGACGCAAACGGCACTGCGTTGTGGTGACGCAGAAATCGGTTTGCCGGTAAATCCGTTGTTATCGCGGAACGCCCGACCGTGGGTGCCTATGATAAATATCGTTAAAAATCAAATAGTTATATCATATTTCTGATATTTATCTGCATTTCGCCATAAGGCCATTCGAGGGGCAGGTTGCGCTATTTTTGAGCCATTCTCTGTTTGCCGTCGGGTTGTTGTCTTAAGCGGTACAAATGCTGCTTTTGTTTCCGGCCTTGTTTCGATTATTATAACGGCAGGAGAGGTGCGGCGGATTCCGCCGTTTTGGCTGTCGGAAAATAGGAGCGTCGCGTGCACAAGTTGGCTTTGGCTTTGGTTTCCACCGTTGGATTGACCGTTTTTGCGTCTGCCGCTCTGGCCGATGCCGCACCGGCTGCTCCGGCTCCCGCCGCAGCGACGCCCGCCAATCAGAGCGACCTCGACAAAACGGTTTGCCGTACCATGCCGCCGCCGACAGGTTCGCGCCTCGGCACGCGCCGTGAGTGCCGCACGCAGCGCGAGTGGGACGATATCCGTCTCCAGTCCGAGAAAGAGACGACGCACATGCAGGGCACCACGCTGGGCCCGCGTGGCAACTAACTCTTTCGTCACCGCTTGCTGTCACTTGGCGGTTGCTGACCAATAGTCGGTTACATAGAGTGCGGGAATCCATTTGGGGATGGATTTCCGTTTTATGTCCGGTACTACACCGCCAAGTCTTCAAAACGCGCGAGTCGCCGGGCTGGTTCAAGCGGCGATGCAGCTCATGCGGGACCGCCGCCTGGACGAGGCCGCGCGTGCATGGACAGAAATTCTCTCTCTTTCCGCTGAACACCCCCAAGCCCTGTTCTATCTGGGGCAGCATGCCTTCTATCGCAAGGACTGGATGAACGCGCGCCAGTTTCTGCAGCGCGCGGCCAAGGCAGACCCCGGCAATCCCGCCATTCCCTTGAATCTCTCTTTCGTGTTTCGCGCCGAGGGAAACGTGCAGGGCGAACTGGCCGCGCTCACCGGCAGCCTTGCGATCGATCCCTATTTCTTTCCGGCTCTGCTGGCGCGGGGCCGCGTTCTGGAGCGCACAGGCGCTCATCGCCGCGCGGCGCAAACCTATAAGGACGTGCTGAGCATCGCCCCGCCGGACGACCAGTTGACGGGTGAGATGCTGCAGTCCGTGCAGCATGCGCGAGATGTCGTTGCGAAGAACGCCGCCGAACTGGACGCGTTTCTGAGCAAGCGTCTTGGCGCGGCTTCCGCCCGCCACCCGGACGCTGACCTCAACCGCTTTGCCGAGTGCCAGGGCATCGCAGCAGGGCGAAGGAGAATATACACCCAGCAAGCGAGTCTGCTGCTGTTTCCCTGGCTGCCGCCGCTGCAGTTCTACGACAACGCGCAGTTCCCCTGGATAAAGGATCTGGAGGCGGCGACCGCGACAATCCGCGATGAGTTGCTGGTTGCGTTGCGCGAGGAAAGCGGCGGGTTCAATCCCTATATCAATCGCTCTGACGGCGCTCCGCTGAACCAATGGGCCGAACTGAATCGTTCGATGGACTGGAGCGCATTTTTTCTCTGGAGAGACGGCGAGCGTGTTGAAAAGCACATCGAACGCTGTCCGAAAACATCGGCTCTGATGGAGACGCTGCCGCTGATCGATATTCCAACGCTGGGACCGACCGTGCTGTTCTCGGCACTCGAGCCGCACGCGCATATCCCGCCGCATACGGGATCGACCAATGTCAGACTGATCGTGCATCTACCCCTGGTCATCCCGCCCGGCTGCCGCTTCCGCGTGGGCAACGAGACAAGGGAATGGCGCGAGGGGGAGGCGTGGGTGTTCGACGATACGATCGATCACGAAGCCTGGAACGACAGCGATCAGAAGCGCGTCATCATGATGATCGATGTCTGGAACCCGTTCCTGACCGCGGCGGAGCGCGATCTGGCGTCCGAGCTCCTCAACGGCGTTCAGGACTTCTATTCCACCGAATAGCCGTACGCTTCGACCCAGGGCTTCAGGATCGGCATCATCGGCTGAAGCTGTTCCGCGTAGTTGCGCCAATACCCGATGCCTTCGCCATAAAGAGGACGTCGTACCTGATTGGCGCTGGGTGAGTTGATGTTGATCTGTGGCGCGTTCTTGTTGAAATCCCGCATCGAGTCCGACCATTCGAGGCCGATAAAATCGCAGACCGCCCGCACCCGCGGCTCGAAATCGGTTACCATGTCCTCGTAATAGTGTTCCATGAGATTGAGCGTCAGCTTTTCGCGGTAGAGTTTTGCCAGATGCATGACGGAGGCGTACATCCTTGCGGCGTCTTCGAGGTCGAGGAACTCATACATTGTCGTATTGACGCGGAAGGGGCGCCGGTAGCAGCTGAAGACCACGTCGCGCGGATCGCGAATTGCAAAAAGAATCTTGGCCTCCGGAAACAGCTTTGCGATGATTGGCATTCGCAAGGTGTTCAGGGGCTGTTTATCAACCAAAACCTTTCCTTCGATATTCTGTGTGTACTCATGAACACGCTCCCAATAGCCGGCCACAGCAGCGTCGAGTTCTGGGCCGTGAATATCGGCGAGGGAATCAAGGCCCTGATTGCTCGTCATGTAGGCTTCGCTGATGGGATTGAGCGTAATCTTTTCTTCAAGCGCCACGACCTTTTCGTTGCTGGCCAGGACCTGCTCTAACAGTGTCGTGCCTGAACGCATGAAGCCGAGCAAAAACACGTGCTTCGCGGGACGTTGCGCCGTAACGGCCGTGGGTTTGGCGGGCTTCCAACGTTCGGGCGCGGTCGTTTCGAAATATTTGGTCATGTGCTGAACGGCTTCTGAACTGCGCGCGTCTCTGAAAGTGCTGAGATTCTCACTTCTAAGAAACTGGTTGCCGCGCATGTAGGTCTCAAATGCTTCGGAACGGCGCCCTTGCGCATCGAGTGCGTCGCCGAGAAGGCTGCACATGCCGCCACGAGTTTGAATATCCAGGTCGCGGTGAAACACCAGAAATCGGAGGCGCTGCTCCACTTCCGCGTATTGCTTGTGATTTGTCTCTACCAATGCGAGCGCGTAATGGGCCACAGGGTTGCCGGGTGAAATAGCGAGAGCCTTGTCGGCTAGAATTTTTGCACGGTCATATTGTCCCCGCCGAGCTTTCAGGGACGCGAGATCGGAGAGTGCCTCCACATTGTTCGGAGCGAGGTCGATCGCACGTTCAAAGGCGGAGTCGGCAAGATCGTATTGGTCGTTGCTGACAAGTGCTTTCGCGCGACGCACGTGAACAGCGGATTCCGCAGGATTCTGAGCAAGTGCGAAATCGAACGCGCGGATTGCCTCAGGGTAATCCCCCAGCGCTGCGTAGGTCGTTCCGATCGCCGCGTGTATGACAGCGTCATTGGGGGAATACTTCAACGCATGGCGGAAATCGATGATCGCTTCGTTGAACCTGCCAGAGGCTTGATAGGCGAGCGCTCTGGCGTTGTAGATGACACGACCTTCCAGACCGCGGCCGATAGCCCAGTTCGAAAGTTCGTAAGCGTGGCGAAGGTCACCTTTGCCGACTGCAGCAGCGATGGCTGCGACGGTTCTGGAATATTCGTCTGAGCTTCTGAAGGACGTATCCATTGAGTGTCGTGCTTTTTCTGTTGCCTTGATCGGCGTTGAGATCGGCTGCGTCAAGCTATTTCAACAGGTGCCGGTTAAGACAGCCTTCAAAAGCAAAACGGCGGCTCTTTCGAGCCGCCGCCTGCATTAAAAGTCCCACGTGACTTAGTACTTCGCAGTCACGCCGATAAAGATCGTCCGGCCGAGCGAGTCGTAGACGCCCGGGAACGTGTTGCCGTTGCCGAACGGAGGGCCGGACACCGGGTAGGTATTGCTGTCGAGAACCGGCGGGCTCTTGTCGAAGATGTTATCGACGCCAGCGCGCAGTTCGATACCGGTGTGCAGGGTGTAATTCGCCGACAGATCGAAGTAATCGTACGACGCGATGTGAGAGTCGATCGGATCGGTCACGCCCGAGAACTCGGTATCGAGCTTAACCGAGGCCATGTGGCGCCAGTCCAAAGACAGCGCCAGATCCCAAGGCGTCGTCCAGGTGATACGCATCTTGTGACGCCACTTCGGTGTGGGCGTGCCGCAAGTCGGACCATAGACACCAGCGCAATCGATCGGATTTGCCAGCGGGGTAGAAACAGTCGTCAGCGTATCGACCCACGTGCCGATCAGGTTGATGGACAGCGAACCCGTGTCGGCCATTCCCCAGTCGGCGAGATTGGCGTTGTAGTTCGCCTCGATATCGACACCACGCGTCTTTAGGAACAGCAGGTTCTGCACGCGATCATCGATGAAGCCGCCACCGAAAATCTGGTGGATGGCGTTACGATGCATCAACGGACAGAAGAACGCTTGTGAGGCGCCTGTCGCATCGGGACCATAGCACCCGCTCATGATATCGCTTTCGGCAAGGCCACCGATGAACTTGTTCACCTTGATGTCGAAATAGTCGATCGTCGCGGTGAACCCATCGAAGAAGGTCGGTGTCAGCACAACGCCGCCCGACCAGGTGTCGGAAGATTCCGGAACCAGGCTCGTGTTACCGCCGCCTTGTGCATCGCACTGCGCAGCCGGGCAGTTCAGAAGACCACTGTTAGCATCGTTGACGCCCTGTGCCTTACAATTGGCAGTAACAGTGGCCTGATCTGTTGGATCAGCAAACGCGGCAATACCGGCCTTGGAGCAGATGTCTTGCCCTCCGAATAGACCAACATTGGCCGGGGTGAAGGATTCCAAAATTGACGGCGCGCGCGTCGCATGCTGCTCGCTACCGCGGAGGCGGAAATCATCGATGACCTGCCAGTCGACACCATACTTGTAGGACGACACCGCGCCAGCAGAGCTATACGAGGAGTAGCGATAGCCGCCGTTGAGGGTGATGTCCTTGGCAAACGGCGCATCCTGTACCAGCGGAACGCGCACTTCGCCGAAGCCTTCCTCGACATCGAAGCCCGACTTCGGGATCGGGAGCGTTGCGCCGCCCTGACCATAGAGATCGCCCGTCGAGAAATCACGGCTCACATCCATGAACAACGATTCGGAACGGTATTCGCCGCCGAGAGAGAGCTGGATCGGCGCCTTGGCCCACGGAGACTGCCCGCCCCATTCGCCCAAATCGCCGGTAACGTCACCGCTGACGATGCGCTCTTCCGTATCGCCGGACTTGAAGCCCTGACCCTTGACGTAATTCAGCATCTGCTGAGTGACACCGCCGAATCCATCGAACAAATTAAGCGGGACGCAGTTCGGATCGACGCCACTGTCAGCTACCTTACAGAGACCATCCTGATTAACATCGAGGGCATTCTGGACGCGGCTGACGGACCATTCATTGCTGTAGTTTTCAGCATAGATCGTCGTGCCGTACTGGCCGTAGATGTCGTAAGACCAGCCGTGGCCAATGTCGCCACGCATACCGACCTTCATGCGGTAGGAGGTATGGCGCAGATCATCGACGCGGTTACCGCCCTCGATGTCACGACGACCGATTTCCAGCAGAGACTGACCGGGGATCAGGTTGCAATTACCGTCGTTCAAGCCATCGGGTGTGCAGGTCCGCGTCAGGTGAACGGTGCCATCGGAGTGAATATGCGTATCCACCGCGTCGTAGCCGCAGAGCAGATGACGTTCCTCATCGTTCATCAGCGGGTTGTCGCAGTTGACCTCGTTCAGACCGCCGAACTCGCCGGTTCCAAGGAACGCGCCGGAAGGAGCAATCTGGGCCAGCGTGTGGTCATCCGAGAACATGAAGTCCGAATAGACTTCTGCCGACGGATTGATCTGGTAATGCGCGAAGTAGCCGCCGGTATAACGCGTATCGGGACGCTGCAGGTAGTTCAGCGGTCCGTAGTTGAACTTCTGGCTCGTCCCACCGGTATAGGGCACAAAGGTGCCGGCTCCACCGAACCAGTTATACGACGAAAGCGTACCGCCTGGCAGACGCTTCGGCTTACTGGCAAAATTAGCTACATAAGTGTAGTAGTTGTCGAGCGAAATCCAGCGGTTGTAGTTCGACGAACCAGCGCAGTCATGCTTCGTGCCGCCACTCACCGCCGAAATCGAGCACGCCGAGAAGTCGCGTGCAGATTCCAGAACCGGCTGGATATTACGATAGCCGACATAGGCCGTGATATTTCCCTTACCGTCCGCGGTGTTCGTACCGATGATCAGGGTCGTGTCGGTCGTGCCGCCGCCCCACCAGTCCTTCGGCGCGGTCGGGAAGTCGTGGTTCTTCTGGAGCTGAGCCAGACCACTATTGTCGTTGGCCGCATTGTTGACGCTGTACTGCGCATCGACTTCGACGCCTTCGAAGTCTTTACGCATGATGAAGTTCACGACGCCGCCGAGAGCGTCAGAACCGTACACGGCCGAAGCGCCGCCGGTCTGAACTTCAACGTGATCGACGAGAGACGCCGGAACCTGGTTCAAGTCCGCAACGGGGTTCTGCGGATCGGACGGCATCAAACGCGTGCCATCGACGAGAACGAGGGTGCGCTGCGAGCCGAGGCCGCGAAGATCGACGGTCGCCTGACCGGTCGCACCGTTCGATGCGGTTTCGGTGAAGTCCGCGAACACACCCGGGAGGTTGTTCAGGAGGGTTTCGACGTTGGTCGTACCCTCATACTTGATTTCCTGCTGGCTGACCGCGGTCACCGGGCTGGAGCTGTACAGACCAACCTGCGGAATACGCGAACCCGTCACAACGACGGTTTCGACTTGCTCTTGGGCCTTTGCCATTGTCGTCAGGCTCATGGCCGACGCGGTTGCTGCTCCGAGGAGCAGAGCTGTCTTCAGACTGCTCTTGCTTTTAATTTGAAACACTTTGGAACCCCCTTGGTTCTGTCGTAACGACGTTTGCTCGCGGGCTTTTTCTGGCACCACAAGGCACCAGTTTTTCGCGCCGGGACGTCTCCGGCACGAAATTCACCCGTTCGAGGGGAGGTTACGAGCGTGTGAGCTTTGGGTCAAAACGGAATCACCCCGTTGAGAGATTCGCGGCGAGACTGTGGTATTTTAGCGTCGATTCTGCTTCATTTTGAAATAATAATATATATTTCATATAATATATGATATTTAATATCAAAACGTTATAACTTTGTGACCTTATATGTTCAGATTCGATGCTTTTTGGTTCGGAATCAGGGCAGTCACATTTCTGAAAACAGGCAGGAAAATCCGCCTGTTGTGACTTTTGAACCGCAGCCGCTGGCGCACTCGCCCTATGTTGGTGCTATTCGTCCCCCATGAGCACGCAAATTCAGCCTGATTCCACCTCGCGAGTCGCAGAATCGCTAGCCGCAGCCGATCGCTTTCGTTTGGCAGGCAAATTGTCAGATGCCGAGCGCGTCTGCCGCGAGGCGCTGGCCGCTGTGCCCGCGTCTCCACAGCTCTTGAACTACCTCGCGCTGCTTGTGAGGGAGCGCGGCGATCTTGTTGAAGCGGAATCGCTTTTCCGGCGCGCCATCGATGCGGCCCCGAGGGAAGCTTTTCTCTTCAACAACCTCGGCAATCTTCAGCGTCGCAGGAAAGACCTCGCCGGAGCAGAATATTCGCTGCGCATGGCGATCCACCTCCAGCCGTCCTACCCGGAAGCCTATTACAATCTCGGCCTTGTTCTTCGCGAGTTGGGCTTCGCGCGGGACGCACTCGATTTCCAGCTGAGCGCCATTGCGCAGAAGCAAACCTACATCGAGGCGCTCATCCAGGCCGGATCGCTGTGGAACGAACTCGGCAATCCGGAAGAATCTCTGCGCGTGCTCGATCGCGCGCTCACGATCGACGGCAAGTCGTTTGCCGCCCGCTACTATCGTGCGACGGCTCTGAGCGCACTTGAGCGTTTCGACGATGCGATTGCGGATTTGAAAGTCGCGTTGTCTGTCAAGCCGGATTCCGCGGAGGCGCTTCATGCGCTCGGCAACACTTTCGCGCGCGCGCACAGGGAAGAAGATGCGCTCGTCTTCTATCAGAAGGCGCTTGATGCGCGTCCGGGATTTCTGGAAGCGCATCGCGACTACAACGCGCTTGCGTGGCAGATGGGCCGCAAGGACTTGAACCTGAAATCCTATGCGCTGGCGCGCGAGAAGATTGGAGACATACCAGATCTGCTGCTGGCGGAAGCCGATCAGCGGCTTCGGCATGATGAAGGCGAGGCAGCCGAAAAACTTTTGCGCCGTGCGCATGACGCGGCTCCGGAACGCGGTGACATCACCAACGCATTGGCGCGCGCGCTCACGATGCAGAAGCGTTTCGACGAAAGCGTTCTGCTCTACCGGCATCTTCTGAGAACCGAGCCCAGCGCCGTCTACAATCACCGCGACATGGCGATTGCATTGTTGCAGATGGGCGAGGCGAAGGAGGCCGCGCGCGTTCTGGAACAGGCGCGCGATTTGCTGCCGCACGATCAGCTGATCCTCGCGCATCTCGCGCTTGCATGGCGCGAGGCGGGCGACAGCCGGCTTGACGATCTCGTCGATCTTGAAAAATACGTCGGGGTCTACGACATCGCGCCGCCGGCGGGCTTCAACGATGTTGAGGCGTTCAATCGCGCGCTGAGCGAAGACCTGGTCGGCTTGCACACGCGCCGCGTCGAACCCTTCGACCAGACGCTGCGCGGCGGCACGCAGACGCCAGGCTATCTGTTCGATCATCGCACGCGCGCGATCGAAGGTGTGCGTGAGCAAATCCGTGAAGCGGTCGCGGACTATGTCCGCAAGCTGCCCTATCACGCGGACCATCCGTTGCTTGGCCGCAAAGCGGACTCGTTCGACTACGCGACCGCGTGGTCGTGTCAGTTGCGTTCGAGCGGGTATCACACCAATCACGTTCATCCCGAAGGCTGGATCAGTTCGGCCTATTACGCCGCGCTGCCCGAGGTGATCTCCGAAGGAACCGGCGAGCAGGGCTGGTTGAAATTCGGCGAATCCAACATCGGGTTGGGAGAGCGTGACCGGCCCGGCCGCACCGTCAAGCCTGCGGTCGGCAAGCTGGTCCTGTTCCCGTCCTACTTCTGGCATGGCACGGTGCCGTTCGCGTCGGACACAAACCGGCTGACGATCGCCTTCGACATCACGCCGGGTGCCGCGAAGGAGTGGCCGAAATCGCCTGGCATCTAACTTCATCCGCCAAAACAGGAAGATTGACGAAGTCCATGAACGACAAGCCAAAGTCTAAGACCGCCTCTTTTCCTCCCATCGACACGTTGAGCTTCGAGACGGCGCTCAAGGAACTCGAAGGGATTGTGTCCCGTCTGGAGCAGGGGGAGGTCGATCTGGAGGACTCGATCACGCTGTACGAGCGTGGTCAGGTTCTGAAGTCCTATTGCGAGAAAAAGCTGAAAACGGCCGAGGGGCGGCTGGAGAAAATCGTGCTGGGCGCCTCCGGTCCCGTGGGCAGCGAACCCATGGACGCTGGCTGAAAAGTCGCGCTTCACCTTAATTGCGCCTCACAGTGCCCCCTTTTTCTTGATTTGTCCGTTAAAAGGGCCGACGTTTTTGCGCAGTGCAGCACACTGGTATGGCGCCGCATTGTCCGTGCCATTTCATAAATGTGAGTATTCATGACCGACATTTCCAAGACCCCTTTGCTCGACCGTGTTCATGAGCCGAGCGACCTTCGCAAGCTTCCCAAGACCGATTTGCGCAAGTTCTCGGACGAGCTGCGCACGGAACTGATCGACATCGTTTCGGTCACCGGCGGCCATCTGGGTGCCGGCCTCGGCGTCGTGGAACTGACAACGGCGCTGCACTACGTGTTCGATACGCCGAACGACAAGATCATCTGGGACGTCGGCCATCAGGCGTATCCCCATAAGATTCTCACCGGCCGCCGCAGCCGTATGCGCTCGCTCCGTCAGGGCGGCGGTCTTTCGGGTTTCACCAAGCGCGCCGAGAGCGAATACGATCCGTTCGGCGCCGCGCACTCGTCGACCTCGATCTCCGCGGGCCTGGGCTATGCCGTCGCGCGCGATTTGAAAGGCGAGAAGCGCAACGTGATCGCCGTCATCGGCGATGGCGCGATGAGCGCTGGTATGGCCTATGAGGCGATGAACAACGCCGGCGCGATGGACGCGCGGCTGATCGTGATCCTGAACGACAACGACATGTCGATCGCACCGCCTGTCGGCGCGATGAGCGCCTATCTCGCGCGGCTGGTGTCGAGCCAGACCTATCGCGGCTTAAGGAAGATCGGGAAGAAGATCGCGCATCTCCTTCCACGGCCTATGGAAAAGAGCGCCAAGCGGGCCGAGGAATTCGCTCGTGGCATGGTCACTGGCGGCACCCTGTTCGAGGAATTGGGCTTCTATTATGTCGGCCCGATCGACGGTCACAACCTCGATCACCTGATCCCGGTTCTGGAGAATGTGCGCGACGCGGAGAACGGCCCGATCCTCGTCCATGTCGTGACGCAGAAGGGCAAGGGCTACGCACCCGCCGAAGCCAGCGCCGACAAATATCACGGCGTCGTCAAATTCGACGTGATCACCGGCGAACAGAAGAAATCGAACTCCAAGGCACCGAGCTATCAGAAGGTGTTCGGCGAATCCCTGATCGCGGAAGCCAAGAAAGACAAACGCGTCGTCGCCATCACCGCTGCCATGCCGTCCGGCACCGGCATCGATCTGTTCGAAAAGGTCTTCCCGGAACGTACCTTCGATGTCGGCATCGCCGAACAGCACGCCGTGACGTTCGCCGCGGGCCTTGCCGCCGACGGCATGAAGCCGTTCTGCGCGATCTATTCGACCTTTCTGCAGCGTGCCT
>CAZCJI010000028.1:0-15373 GCA_964498625.1 uncultured Rhizobium sp. | reverse complement strand
GCTGCTCAAGGCCGGCATCATCACCGAGCGCACCAAGCCGGTGTACGCCGCCTATCTCGACATGGAAGAACTCTATGCCGAGGGCGACCGCATGGTCGGCGACGATATCGCGGAGCAGGGCATCAAGTACCTGATCGATCTCAACGGCGGAAAGCTCCTGCGCACGCCGTCGATGCTGGCCGCGGAATAAGGCTCCGCATCGCGTCGTAGCTTTCATGCGTCACCGGTCAGGGCCGTTGGCTGTGTCAACGCGTCCTGCCGCTGCCACGCCCGGCTCAGCATGATGGCGCCGTGTTACGCGTTTATGTGAAAGGTCCGTGCCTTCTTTCTGATTGCGCGCGGTGCCGAGACTGAAAGGCTGTTGATAAAGCTAGGTCATCGCGACCCCAGGCCTGCTTGATTGCGGCGGTGTGCGAATTTCCGGTCGCACAAACGGAATGGCTCATCCTGCTGGCTGGGCCGCCTTGCTGCGCGAGCGATCGAGAATCTTTCCGCCTGTCATCGTGTCCAATTTAGAAAAGACGGCATTCAACATGTGGTAGCCGTAATCCTCATTCATGTGTTTGCCGTCTTCACGATCGGCAGGATCTTTCATGATTTTTTCTTTCAGCGTAAGACCGCCCTGTGCGAATGCCTGTTTGGTAAAACTTGGCGATGCCAGCAGATCGGCAGGAGGCCATAGGACCTCGCCGCCATGCGCAGCAGAACATGCTTCCGCGACGCGCTGCCATGACGAAATCGTTCTCTGCAGAAACTCCGTATCGCGCAGTTTCGTTCGGTTTCGGAATTGAGGCTCGTCCAGTGCCGATTCGCAAGGGAAAGGCGCAGGCACGTTGAGGATGGGCGGGGAAACCACGCTTCGGATCTTGTCGGCCAGCCTGAGAAAGGACGCATCGTTTATGGACATCTTGACGACTTCGAGAAGACATTTTCGGGACAGGAGCTTCGCTGCTTCGCTGTACGCCGGATTGTCGAATGTTCCATAGTCACTCATAAAATCGGTGACCGAGATTTTGAAGCCAAGCGCTATCGTCACAAAGGCATCGTAGTCGTCGAGGTCGATGCGTGTCTTGCCACCCGATGTAAGATGCATTTTCTGTGCGAGACTGTCATTGCCGGGGACCAGTGACCGGCCATCGAGCTCCAACTGGTTGAGCGACAAAGACGGTCCCGCGAAAAACGTCAGCGTGACGCCTCCGGCCACGGGAAACGTTCGTTCTTTCCAAGCCTTGTACATGCAGGCCGAATGAGAGCTGCCGAGCAGGCAGATGGAAACCGCATCGCTTTTCACGGCGCAAAAGCTTCCAGCAGCACGTCCTCGCAGACCGCGTCCTCTTCCGACTGCGTTTTATCTCTCTTCCGGTTTTCGGTTTTTGCCAAGCGCGCTTCGACTCGCGCCTTTTTTCGCGCGCGGCGCCCGCCTTTTCCGCGGCCCTCGCGGGTTTCCTTGTCTGCCGATTTGGAGCTGTGTTGCTCGAAGAACACGCGCATCACCGATGCCACGCCTCCCGCATTCACCGTGCGCATATTCGCATCATAGAAAAATCCCTTCGACCAGGGACTCGCGATCATTTCATAGGATGGGAAGTAATCGATGCGACGATACTCCTGTGAGAGTGCGCCGGCGACGGCGCGCAGAACCGATTTGGAATAGGTCGTGGCGACAAGCACGTGATTATCCGATGCCGTGGCGGTCAGCGGCACCGGAGATACGGTCAGGATGATTTTCACTCTCTTGTTTTGCTCGCGAAGCAGCTCATAGAACTCGACGAAATCGTCGTAGATTTCCTGAAATCCGAAATTGTGAAATTCATAGATTTCCGGATCATAATCGCCGGCAATTGTTCCGGGGGCGGTCGGATACACCCTGCCATTGCGTTTATCGACCCACGCTTCCGTCAGGCCGAGTGTAAAGATGAAAATGTCCACCTGCTCGAACAGCTCTTTGACTTTCGTCAGATGATGTCTGCGCAGCGCCAATGTCTCTTCGACTGAATCGAACCCATCTTCCTCGATATTCGGCCGCAGCGCGTCGTAGAAGCGCCCGTCCTTCTCCCAGACATCCGTTTCGCGAACTTCGCCGCTCAGCGCATCCCGCGCCAGCTGCAAGAGCTGCCGAACAGTGTAGATGTTGCCGTAGCGCGCGGAATAGATTTTGTAACCGAAAGCGCGCGCGCTGTCTTCGGGCAGAAGGGCGGGTGGCGGCTCCACGTCCATGACCGAGAAACCGTTTTTCTGGAGATAGTTCGAGACGTGTTGCGCAAAGCAGCTGCCGGCCGTCGCGATCTTGTCGGTCTCCTGGATATCGAACTTCTTTCGATAGAGATTTTCCACGGTTAGCGGGTGCGCATCCGACACGCCGCTGCGCCAGAAATTCCGGGCTGGTAACTCCAGATAGGGAGATTTCATGATCACGCCTCCAATTGCTCGGAACGCTATCATGCACTCTTTGACCCGGACAATGTATCTCGCTTCGCTCCAAAGAACGACAATGCGAACAGCCCCAAACCCATAACGGCACAAAGCCAGCCGAACGCGTCGCCGATGCGGTCGTAGATCGTGTTCCCGCCAACTCCGTCGAGCGGCAGTTCGCCTGTAAGCGTGGAGAAATCAGCGCCGCTCTTCTTCATCGCGATCAGCCGTCCATAGCGGTCGTTCACCGTCAGCAAACCTTCCCGCGCGCTGCGCGCCATCGGGACCCCGTTCTCCACGCTGCGAAGAATGGCGACACGCGCGTGGCTCCAGTCGTCCGCGCCGAAGTCCCACGCGGGAACCGCGAGCAGGCGGGGATGGGTCGCGACCTCGTCGCTGCGCAGCATCGCGTGGAAGTCCATGTCCTTGCAGACCTCCAGTCCCACGCCGTTGGAGAGTACCGCCGGCCCCGGTCCGGGCGTGTAATACTGAGTTTCTAGGCCCTTCACGAGACGCCGCTTCTGATAGATCGCCGGTGCCGAAGCGCCAGGTACAAACCCGAGCGACACATTGCGCTGCGCGCCGTTGAGGTTGGTGTTGAAGCCCGCGACCAGCGTCGTCTGCGTCCCCCTGAGCGCGGCGGCGAGTTTTGCAGTCGCCTCATCGCGCCACGACGCGCCGAGCATGGCGATGTTCTCAGGCAGCACGATCAGGGATGGATTTTCGCCGCGCAGTTTTCCGATCTCTGCCGCGTAGGCGTCGATGGCTTTCATCGTGGCCACTTTGTCTTCCTTGCGGACGCCGCCGGTGACGCTGTCGCTGTCGATCAGGGCGACATGGATCGTCCCAGCGGCGGGCTGCGACATGCGCCAATAGCCGAAGCCTGCGTTCAGGACGAAGACGGTGATTGCGATTACGGCCGGAAGCGCTGCGCGCGTACGCAGCGTGAGCGCGAGACCTGCGCTCACCAATCCCAGCAAAAACGTGATGCCGATAAAACCCACCAGGGATGCGCTTTGAATGAGCATCGGCGCGCTGACTTCGGCCGCCGCCGGTGTCGCGACCGCGCCACCGGCATTGCTGAACGAGCTCAGGAAATCGAGCGCCGCCCACAGCGTCGCGAAGCCGAACATGCCTGCGATGTCGCCGAAGCTGCGCTGGATGCGGCGTGCGCCAGAGACAGCGGCCGCGAAACACAGTGCAGGCCCGCCGATCGCGATGAACATCACCGGCACCGGCATCACGCCGCCATACGCGCGCAGGATGCTGGTCTCGCCCAGCGCATAGGCGAGAAAGGCTGCGAGGAAGATCTGCCAGCCTCTGGTGTCGCCGAATGCGAACCAGAGGATTGGAACCGGGGCCAGCCAGGCGAGCCACCACTGATCGCCAAGCCCGGCCGAGAAATAGAATCCGATAGCCGTCAACGCAGCGCAGAGCAGGGCAGGCATGGAATCGTCTCCGTCAGAAAGGATTGAATGCAGCGCTTCATTGCGCGCATGAAGAGCGCGCGGAATTCGGCCTCGCCGCCGGCAATGCGTCCGGCGCGGTAAAGCGTGATGAGGCCCTGGGAGAGCCCCGCGATGGTGATCATGATCTCGATCGGCTCGGCATCGGCGAGTTTTCCCGCCGCGCGGAGCTGATCGAAGAATTTCAGATACATCACCCCTGCTGGCGAACGGCCCGCGAGGAAGTCGTCGGGATAACGGCGCGCCACTTTCGTGTGGGTGAGGAACGCGGCCTCAAACCGGCGCGGCTTCTCAAGTGCAAAGTCGAGATAGGCCTCGCCCATGAGCTCGAACCAGCGCGCCGGATCGTCCCTTGGCAGCGCTTCGGCACGCGCCGACCATTCGGCCAGCCCGTCCAGCACCAGGGCATCGATGAGCGCCTGCTTGTCCTTGTAGTGGCGATAGATGGCCATCGGCGTGATGCCGACCTCTCGCGCGATATGGCGGAGCGACAGCCCGTTCTGGCCGTCCCGGTCAAAGGCCGCGCGGGCCGCAGCAAAGATCTGATCTCTGGTCTCCACGTATACAGTGTATACGCTATGGCGATCTTTGAAAAGAGCCAGTTTACAAATCAGACTCTCTCATATAATGAATGAACATTCATTCAAATCGTGAGGTAGAGAGCTTGGCCTTGGCGCGGAAAATCAGACAGCACGGGGCGGTCGATAAGCACCAGCTTCTGCTCGATGCCGCACTCGACCTGTTCGAGTCGCGGGGGTTCGATGGCGTGGCGGTGCCCGAGATCGCGAAGCAGGCAGGCGTCGCGACGGGCACGGTCTATGTCTATTTCCGCGACAAGGAAGCGCTGGTGAACGCGCTCTACCGTCATTGGAAAACCGCCTACAACGATCAGGTCCTGGCCCCGTTGCCGGCCGGCCTTCTGGTGCGGGACAAGTTCACCACGCTGTGGCAGCGGATGATGGAATTCGCGCAAACCCATCCGCGCGCCATCCGGTTCATGGACCTCCATCATCATGCCCCCTATCTCGATGACGAGAGCCGCGCGTTGTCGAAGCAATATCTATCGGTGGCCCGCGATTTCTTCGCGGAGGCGAAGGCCGCAGGCGTGGTCCGCAATCTCGATCCGATCATGGTCGTGTCGCTGATGTGGGGCGCGGCCACCGGATTGATGAAATTCGCGGATCAGGGCGCGCTCAAGATCGACGCCGGAAAAATCAACGACATGGAAGAGGCGCTATGGCGCGCCGTTGCAAGAGACTAATCGAAGGAGGATTTCATGGCACGCAAACGCAAAGGTGAAGGACAGACCGCGCTCGTCACCGGCGCCAGCATGGGCATCGGCGTCGACCTCGCGGAGTGTTTCGCGAAGGATGGCTACGACCTGATCGTGACCGCGCGCTCGGAAGCCGCTTTGAAGGATGTCGCAGCAAAACTCGCCGCCAAATACAGCATCAAAGCCACGCCCATCGTGCTGGACCTCGGCGCCATCGACGGCGCGCATAAGCTCGCCGACGCGATCAAGGCACAAGGTCTCACCGTCGATGTGCTGGTGAACAATGCCGGCTTCGGTATCGCCGGCGGCTTCAATGGTTCGGAAGAGGCCGGCCAAATGGGCATGATCGACCTGAATGTCCGTGCGCTGGTCGAGCTGACCCATATTTATTGGCCGTCGATGCTGGCGAACAAACGTGGCGGCGTCCTCAATGTCGCGTCCACGGCCGCGTTCCAGCCCGGCCCGCTGATGGCGGTTTATTACGCCAGCAAGGCGTTCGTGCTGTCATTCTCCGAAGCGTTGTGGCGCGAGGCACAGGGCACCGGGGTGCAGGTGAGTTGTCTCTGCCCCCGGTCCGACGGCCAGCAATTTCCGCGAACGCGCCGGCACCGGAAAGACGAAGCTCGCAAGCCTCGGCACGCCAATGGGCTCGGCGCCAGTCGCGCGCATGGGCTATCGCGCGTTCCAGAAGAACCAGCGTGTTATGATCACGGGCTTCCGCAACCGGATGCTGGCGCGCCTGGGCCCATTCCTGCCGCGCAAGACGCTGCTCGACACGGTCTACAACATCCAGAGCCCGGCCTGATGCGGGAATTGATGGATCTGGCCACACGCGCAAGCACGCTTCTCAAAGCACGCGGCGAAACGATCGCGGTTGCGGAGTCCTCGTCCGGCGGATTGATCTCGGCCGCGTTGCTCGGCGTGCCGGGTGCGTCGGCCTATTTTCTGGGCGGCGGGGTGATCTACACCGCCAAGGCGCGCGCCGTGCTGATGTCGCTGCCGCGTGAGGCCGTCGCCGGGATGCGCTCCGCCAGCGAGCCCTATGCGCTTCTGCTGGCGCGGACCGCGAAGGAGCGGCTGGGCGCCACCTGGGGCCTGTCGGAAACGGGCGCATCGGGCCCGACGGGAAATCCTTATGGCGATGCCGCCGGGCACAGCTGTCTGGCGATCAGCGGTCCTGTCGAGACGGCCATCACTCTCGAAACGGGTTCGGCCGACCGGATCGCGAACATGTATGCGTTTACCGCGGAGGCGTTGAACCTTCTGCTGCGCGCACTGGAGTCCTGAGCGCGCCTCTGTGTCAGGCCAAAAACCGCCGCAAAGCGTGGGCAAGATCCCGACACTCGGGGGCATGCCATGAAATTTCTCGGACTGCCGATTGCCGCTGCAACGCTGCTGCTTGCGGGGGCCGCGCATGCGGAAATCTGCTCACAGCAAAGCGTCGCACGCGCAGCAGCACTGGTGCTCGATGCGAACCGTACCTTGGGTGCGCTGCCCGTGGTTGCAGACAAGGAGACAGACGTTTCAGCTGCTGGCCGCAAAGCGATCGCTGCGGTGAAGGACCGCCTCAACGACTATACCGTCGCGACGATGCGCTGTGCGCCGGAGAAGATTGCTGCTTCCGAGCTCAAGAAGTCTATCGACAGCTTCGCGGGTGTGAAGCTTCCAGAGGACCATGGCGCCAAAAAACTATCGCTGGACTCACCGCGTTATGGTGGTGGTCCTGTATTCGACAAACTGTCGCTGGACGTGCCGCGTGATGGCGTCGGACCCACATTCGATACCCGCCTTCTGTCCTCTTCTGCCATCGGTGTCATCGCGCGAATCGGCATCGCATGCGGCGACGACGCAATACTGATGATCTTCGAACGTCGCGGCGGCGTATGGACCGAAACCTTGCGCACGCAAAGCGCGCCTTACAAGACTGTCGCGGGCGGCTGGTGGGCGTTCGACTACGGCATTTCTCCACGCGACAAGGACGGCCGCTGGTTCGTGGTGACCAAGAATGTCGCGCCATGGTGTTCCTCGACCTGGTCGGAAATCCGTTATGCGGTGGTGAGACCGGGCGCGGACGCCGCGCATCCGCATGCGCTTCTCTCCAAGACCGACAGCATCTGGTGGGATCCCGGCCTTGGCGACCTGAAAGTCGATGCCAGGGGATTCGATCTGCGCTGGCGCGCGGAAAGCATGGACGACGGCGTCCACAATCGAGAATGGATCGCGCACTACATCGTGGACGATGATCGCGTCCATCGAACCGCGCCGATTGCGGAAAACCCGCGCGATTTTGCCGATGAGTGGCTGCGGCTCGATTGGAAGGACGCGAAACACTGGACGGCAGTATCCGCTTACGGATTGAAACGGTTGCACGACAAGCTACGCAAAGTGCACAATTTCGATTACGTAGCCGTGCGCCGCTGCAGCGATGAGAATCATACCCAGGTCGAGGTGGAGCCTGCTCTCGCCGAAGACGACCGTCATACCTTCTTTCAGGTCTTTGACAGCGGGCCTCTCTATATGATGAGCGGCGTTTCGCGTTCGCGCGATCGGCGCTGCAACGGCACCAATCTGTTCAGCCTGGACCACCCATAGCGGAAGAATTTGCGCATGCGCTACTCCGTTGGGTTGGGCTGCTGATCGTCGAAGATCGTTTCGATCGGCAGTGCGAAGACGCGGGCGATCTTGAAGGCGAGCGGCAGGCTCGGATCGTATTTCCCCGTTTCGATGGCATTCACCGATTGCCGCGAGACCTGAAGACGCTCCGCAAGATCGGCCTGACTCCAGTTGCGCTCGGCGCGCAGGACCTTCAGCCGGTTGTTCATTTGCGCACCATCTCGGTGATCCCCTGCACCAGGCCGACGCACACGATGAAGATGAAGAACGGGTACATCGGCGGCAGCGGCTGCACCTTGGCGAGATCCTGAAGGAAGCCCCACACGGTCATGATCGCGATGGCAAGGCCTGTCGCCCAGATAATACTCTGTACACGGAGGAATCGCTTGTATTCGTCTTCCTCCTCGGTGAGGAAGCGCATCATTGCCCAGATCGCGCCGAGCACCGGGAGCGCGGGCAGCACCGCCACCGCATAGAGCCAGTAGCCTGCCGGCATCTGTCCGTGATGGGCGGCCCAGTTCACGGGGTAGAGCAGCGCCATATAGAGCGCCATGGAGACCGCAAGCCGGACGAGGTAACGCCTCTCGCTGGGGGCAAATCGTTTGGTCATGACAAGCATCCTTATTCTTTAGATAAGTAGACTTGTCATTCCGAGCTGATTTTGTCAAGCACACTTGTCAAATTCTCGCTTTTGCTTTGGACCCGCTAGGCTCGACAAAGGCTTAGAGGGAATGGTCATGGGCGAAAGCCGGATCGGAGAATTCGTCTCTATCGCGCGCGACGGCGCGGTCGCGACGGTCACCATGGATCGCGGTGACGGACGCAATGCGCTGTCGAAACAGCTGATCCTTGAACTCACCGAAGCGGCCAAAAGTTTTCGCGACGATCTCCAGACGCAGGCCGTGATCCTGACCGGCAAGGGCGCGTTCACGGCAGGTGCCGACCTCAAGGACGCCGGTCTCGACCGCCGGCGCGCGAACGGGTTGCTCGAACGCCGCCAGATGGTGCGCATCGGGCCGGAGCTGTGCGACGCCTGGGAGCATGTCGAGCAGGTCACGATCTGCGCGATCGAGAGATATTGCATCGGCGGTGGCGCCGCGCTCGCGGCGAGCTGCGATTTCCGCATCATGGCGAAGGGCGCGCATATGCGCCTTCCGGAGATTCCGCTCGGCATGAACATGAGCTGGCACGCGGTCCCGCGTCTGGTGTCGCTGATCGGTCCGTCGCGCGCGAAACAGTTCGTGATCTTCGGCGACAAGATCGAGGCCGATCAGGCGCGCGAATGGGGACTGGCCGATGAGGTCGTGGTCGCGGGCGATACGCTGAAAGCCGCGCGACGGTGGGCCGACAAGATCGCGAAGCTTCCGCCCAATGCCGTGC
Organism: uncultured Rhizobium sp.; assembly: GCA_964498625.1. GTDB lineage: Bacteria > Pseudomonadota > Alphaproteobacteria > Micropepsales > Micropepsaceae > Rhizomicrobium. The sequence goes on along the minus strand of CAZCJI010000028.1, from coordinate 6,229 downwards.
GCATGTCGAAGCAATCCGTCAACGCTGCGGCCAACGCTTTGCACCAGGCAACGACCTTCATGGATGCGGACCAGTACGCGCTCGCGACCACGAGCGAAGATTACCGCGAGGCGATCAAGGCCTTCCTCGAAAAGCGCGAGCCGAAATTTACCGGGCGCTAGACGGAAATTTTTGCATCGCGCGCTGCAGGCTTTTCCACATTCGTCGCAAAACTTCGCCGGAAAAGACTTTCTTCACCATCGATTTCGCAGCCCTCTGTGCGGCCTGTAGAGGCACAATATCTGCTTCGGAAAATCGCGGGAGCGCAGCGCTTACGCACCGGAGTGCATGTCATGAACGTCAGTTCATCCACCAGTCTCAATCCCGCAATGTCGGCGATGCTTGCACAGCTTACACCGTCGGGCGCGGCGGCAAGTCAGCCTGTACCTTCGTCCAATACGAGCAGCGCTTCGGCGGCGGCTGGTGTGGGGACAGGCAGCGGCAGGGCGTCGGTCAGCGACGCAATTCTCGATCTGTTCAGCAAGATGCATCAGGCGTCGGGCTCGGCGCATCATGGCGGCGGCGCGAGCGGTAGCGGTTCTGCGAGCGGTTCGACCACCACGCTGTCCACGGCGAGCACGATGATCAGTCCGCTCGATCAATTGATGGCGGCGCTCGGCATAGACGAAGACGAATCGGCGGAGTCTGCGGACACCAGCTCCGATCTGTCGATGTTCTATCCGCAGAACAACGGCTCCAACAGCTGACGCTTAGTGCGTCAACCGCATCGCTACCTGCGCCAGCAGAACGCGCGCGCCTTTGCGGCCCAGCGCGCGATCCGTGACACCCTGAAGCCGGTCGGCGATCACTGTGACATCGGGCTGCTTCCAGATGCGCACCTGTGTCGCGGCATAGGCGGCGAGATTGCGCACATATCCGTCGCGAAGAACGGGCATGGCGTGATCGGCTTCGCCGCGGAGCTTTTCGTTCGGAACATCGATGCCGACGCCGATCATCAAAAGCCCGACCGGGCGATCGCCTGACACAATCGTCGCGTAGATCGGGTCGATCATCAGATAGGATTTGGATTGGGTGACCTTGTGCTCCGCGTTCTTCTTCGTGTCGTCGTCGGCGGCGCGCGCGGGAAGCACGCTGAGCGCGACTGCGACAAGAACGAGGACGCGAAGGCTGGATCGCATTGTTCGGCTCCGGCGTTATGCTAGGTCTTAAGGCCAACAGGGTAAATCGTTGGTTACCAGAGTTTTAAGGGAGTGATGCATGCGCGTTTCGGCATGTCTTGTGGGAGTTTTCACGCTGCTGGCCTTCACGGCGTCGGCCGAACAGCCGGGAACGACATTCCGCATCAAGGCATCCGAACTCCCCAAGCCGTATGCGACACCGGGCGCCGCAAACTCGTCTCAAACCGTGGCGCGTCCGAATGGCGCGCTGCCGCAGGTGCCCAAGGGTTTTTCGATCTCGTTGGTCGCATCCGGGCTCAGCCATCCGCGGTTCATGGCGCTGGCGCCCGATGGGGATGTGTTTCTGTCCGAGCCCGACGCGGGCAAGATCACGATCCTGCACAATGACAAGCCGTCGACCTTCGCCAGCGGCGGCTTCAACAAGCCGCATGGCCTCGCGTTTCACGATGGCGCGCTCTATGTCGCCGATCTGATCGCTGTCTGGAAGCTCGGCTACAAGGACGGCGCGCTGCATGAGAGCGGCCCGCGCACGCGCATCACGAGGGACGGCTTCGGTCCGCTTGGCGGCCATTTCTCTCGCGACATCGCCTTCGACAAGAATGGCGCGCTGTATATCGCCATCGGCAGCATGAGCAATATCGACGTGGAAAATCCGCCGCGCGCAACCGTGCAGAAAATCGACGCCACCGGACATCTCTCGACATTCGTGAGCGGCACGCGCAATCCGGTTGGATTGGTGCTGAAGCCTGGCACCAACGATCTCTACATCACGGTCAATGAGCGCGACGGCTATGGCGACAGTCTTGTGCCGGACTATTTCACGCGTATTTCTCAGGGCGATTTCTTCGGCTGGCCCTATGCCTATTCCGGCCCCCATGCCGATCCGACCTACGGTCCGAAACGGCCCGATCTCGTGGCGAAAACCAAAGTGGCGGACGTTCTCTTTCAGTCTCATTCCGCGCCGCTCGGCATCGCGTTCTATGACGGCAAGCAATTTCCCGCCGAATATTCCGGCGATGCGTTCGTCGCGCTGCATGGCTCGTGGAATTCGGGAAAGCCGACCGGCTACAAGGTCGTGCGTGTGAAATTCGCGAACGGCCACCCGACCGGCGAATATCAGAACTTCGTCACCGGCTTCTGGGACGGATCCTCCAGCCCGGCAAAGGTTTGGGGTCGTCCGGTTGGCCTCCTCGTCACCAAGGACGGAAGCCTTCTGATCTCCGACGACGCTGGAAAAGCGCTCTGGCGTGTGACCTACACCGGAAAATAGCCCCCGCGCCAAGCACAGTATGCTCAGAGCTTCATTGCTCTTCTGCGCGCTTCGCAGCCAGCGGGCGCGAGCGTTTCATCCGACATGAAGTGCGCTCTGACTGGCTGTGAGTATTTATTTTGCGGCTATACCGGCCGCTCGTTGCCAGCTATGCATTCCGCAAATGCCAGCGCAACAGACACCTGTGTTATGAACGCTGGGCAGCTATCTTGGGAGCGCTTATGCGCTATTTCTTCTTTCTCGCCGCCGCAATTCTTGTTGCGATGGGCGGCGGCGGTGCTGCGCAAGCGATCACGCTAAAACCTTGCGCGATCCCGAATGCGAAGGGTCCACTTTTGTGCGGCACCTTCGTGGTGCCAGAAAATTACGAGCATGCGGACGGCCGGCAGCTCCCGTTAAAGCTTGTCGTGGTGCCATCGACGACCAAGCCTGCCAAAGAACCTGTCTTCCTGCTGGCCAGCGGGCCGGGGGGAGCGATCACGGGAGAGGCGGGCGACATTTCCTCGACATGGCTGCGCAAGGAACACGATGTCGTGCTTGTGGACATGCGTGGCACCGGTGAAGGCACCAGGCTCGATTGCGATCTTGGCAAATCCGCGGCGCATCCGGAAGAACTCATGGAGCCCTTGTTCCACGAGGGCACGCGTTATGCGGCTTGCGCGAAAGAGTTGGCGAAGAAAGCCGATCTCAAGCAATACACCACGACCATCGCGATGCGCGATCTGGACGATCTGCGCAAGGCGCTGGGTTACGGCAAAATCAATCTGTGGGGCGGTTCATACGGAACGCGCGCGGCCATGGTGTATCTGCACCTCTATCCGCAGAATGCGCGCAGCGCGATCCTCTCCGGCATGTCGCCGATGGACGAGCGTGGTCCGCTGGACTACGCCGCCGCAGCGGAACGTTCGCTGGAGCTGGTACTGAAGCAATGCGCGGAAGATACCGCCTGCCACAAGGCCTTTCCCGATCCACGTGGTGATCTGGATGCCGTGATCGCTGCGCTGAAGATCAAGCCCGCCAAGTTGACCTTGAATGTGCCGCCCGCGGGAAAACCTGCGCAGGTGCCGCTTACCGTCTCTGCTTTCACCGACAGTTTGCGCGTGATGCTATACGACGCCGAGACCGAACGGCGCATTCCGCTGCTGCTGTCGCGGGCGCGGTCTGGCGACTTCTCAGAATTCGCAAATGTGGCGCTCCATCACGGTGTGGCGATGAAGGAGAGCATCGCGATGGGACTCCTATTGTCGGTGACGTGCAACGAGGATCTCTCGCGCATCAACCCGAAGGAGATTCCCGGTGCTGTCGGCAACAGCTTTATAGGCGATTACCGCGTGCGCGGTCAGATGGCGGCATGCAGCGTCTGGCCAACCGGCCCGATTGCGAATGACTTCGACAAACCATTCACCAGCGACGTACCTGTTCTGCTCATTTCCGGAAATCTCGATCCGGTGACGCCACCACATTGGGGCGAGGACGCAAAGCGCTCTTTCCCCAACAGCCTGCACGTCATCGCGCCGGGGGGACACGTGTCCTACAACAACTGCCTGGATCGCGTGAAGCAGCAATTCCTGGCCACCGCGAGCGTGAAGGGACTGGACGCATCGTGCATCGTCAATGAGAAGCTGCCGCCGTTCGTACTGCCCTCGAAGGCCTGATCTACCTCGACCACACGCGGTGTTTGGCGTACTGGCCCGTGATGCACTTCGAGCACACGGAATTCTCCAGCGGAGCAAGGGCCTCGGTGCAGCGGCGAGCGGGCTCAAATTTCGCGCAGCGGCTTTGTTCGAAAGGCTTTGGTAGTGACGCCCAGAGGTCCCAAGGGGAGAATATAGGCCTACTGACCCCGTAGCGAGCATGATGCTCGTGATGCGGATTCAAGCAGGAATTACTCGGTAAACGCAAACTGACTCACCACCGCGAAAGCCGTGTCCTTGACAGGGCAGAGCGCCGTTACCTACATACCGCCTCCCTCGGGCCGCCTGCCGGTCCAACCCTGGTTAAGGGGCTGTAGCTCAGTTGGGAGAGCGCCTCGTTCGCAATGAGGAGGCCAGCGGTTCGATTCCGCTCAGCTCCACCAGTCTTCGCCTCCGCTTCGCGGAGGCTACGCCTGGCGAGCCAGCCTTTAGCGCTTCAATGGGAAATCGCTTCTCTGTCGCGGAGCGGAGGCGAAAACTGCCCGGCGTAGTCCGAAGGACGAAGCCTGGGCTGGTTGCCACTTTCGCTCCCTCGCTTGCCGTCATGATCGCCGCACCCTAGATACAGCGAGCGTTGCTTCGGAACTGTCTACGATGGAAAACCCGTTCATATCGCTCGCCCTGCTGCTGCTTCAGCTCTACGAGTACGTCGTGATCGCGGCGGTGATCGCAAGCTGGCTGGTGGTGTTCAACGTCATCAATGCCCGCAACGAGATCGTGCGCGGAATTCTTCGTGCGCTCGATGCGCTGACCGAGCCGGTGTTCCGTCAGGTGCGCCGCATCATCCCGCCCTTCGGAGGACTCGATCTGTCGCCGCTGATCGTCCTGATCGCGCTTTGGTTCCTGGAACGTCTGATTGTGTGGGGCGCGGCGCGCACCGGCTTCTACTAAACGTGACCGAGCGCATAAGAGCGATTGCGCGCGGCGTGCAGTTTCGTATTCGCCTGACACCCAAGGGTGTGCGTGATGCGATAGAGGGTTGGGCAACGGACGCGAATGGCAAATCCCACCTGAAAGCGCGCGTGCGCGCCGCGCCGGAAGATGGAAAAGCGAACGCGGCGCTGCTCGCGCTTCTGGCCAAGGAATTGGACATCGCGAAATCCGCGCTCGTGCTTGTGAATGGTCAGACATCGCGCTTGAAAACCGTCTCCGTGACGGGCGATACAGCGCGACTTGCGGTGCAGCTGGAAAAACTCGGAGAGGCGTGAATGAGCGCGAAAATGATAGACGGCAAGGCGTTTGCCGCAAGGTTACGCGCGCAGATCGAGGCCGAGACCGCCGCGCTCAAAAACGATCATGGGGTGACGCCGGGGCTCGCCACCGTTCTCGTCGGCAACGATCCGGCGAGCGAAGTCTATATCCGCAACAAGAACAAGACCGCCGAAGCGATCGGTTTCAAATCCGTCCATCATCATTTGCCGGAAAGTGCAAGCGAAGAAGCCGTGCTGGCGCAAGTAAAAGCGCCGAACGCCGACAAGAGCGTGCATGGCATCCTGGTGCAAATGCCGTTGCCCAAACAGGTGCATGAAGCCGCGGTGCTCGATACGCTCGATCCCGCCAAGGATGTCGATGCGCTGACGCCGACGAATGCCGGCCTTCTGCTCAGCGGCCGTGCGCATCTGGTCTCATGCACCCCGGCGGGCGTGATGATGCTGCTCAAGGAATATGTCGGCGACATCGCCGGTATGGACGCTCTCGTCATCGGGCGGTCGCTGCTGTTCGGAAAGCCGGCGGCGCAATTGCTGCTCGCCGCCAACGCGACGGTGACGATGGCGCATTCGCGCACGCGCGATCTTCCTGCCGTGGCGCGCCGCGCCGATATCCTCGTCGCCGCCATCGGCAAGCCGGAATTCGTCAAGCGCGACTGGATCAAACAGGGAGCCACCGTGATCGATGTCGGGATCAATCGCGTACCGACCGCCGACGGCAAATACAGAATTGTGGGCGATGTCGCTTACGATGAAGCCGCTCAAGTCGCTGGCGCCATCACGCCGGTGCCGGGCGGTGTGGGCGCCACCACGATTGTCTGCCTGATGCGCAACACGCTGATCGCGGCCTGCGATCAGGCGGGATTGCCTGCGCCCGCG
>CAZCJI010000027.1:0-15596 GCA_964498625.1 uncultured Rhizobium sp. | reverse complement strand
TGGTGCCCAGGGGCGGAATTGAACCACCGACACGCGGATTTTCAGTCCGCTGCTCTACCAACTGAGCTACCTGGGCAAACCGTCGAAGGACGGGCTTTTTAGTGGACGCGTTCCCGGCTGTCCAGCGGGCCCTTATTCATCATTTTCGCTGAAATCCTGGGGTCCGTCAGGCGGTTCGATTGCGGGAACGCTGTAGCGTTCGCCCAGCCAGTTGCCGAGATCGACATCAGCGCAGCGCTTTGAGCAGAACGGCCTGAACTCGTGCGATTGGGGCTTGCGGCAAACCGTGCATTTGCGCGCGTCAGGCAGCGGTTGAGACATCAAAGCCTTCTCGCGCATAGCACTCATGCGGTTCAAAACGCACACGCGGCGCACCGCGGCGCGCAAGCGCGGCGCTCACTTCCGCACCGTGATCTTCCAACCAACGCACCACGTCCGGCGCCGCACGCACGACGATGGGTTTGCCAGGGGCAGCCGCCGCCGTGCGCTCGACATGGCGCATCACTTCCAGGGCGATGCTGTCGCGCGTGCGCTTGCGGCCATGGCCATGACAGCCGCGGCAGCATTCGCTCATCAGCTTGAACAGGGGATCGCGCACGCGCTTTCGCGTGATCTCAACCAGCCCAAATTCCGACATGGGTGAGATCTGCGTCGGCGTGTGATCGCGCGAGATGTTCACGGCAAGCGTATCCAGCACCTTGGCGATATTGTTCTTGTCGGCGAGATGGATGAAATCGACGACGATCAATCCGCCAATGCCGCGCAACCGTACCTGACGGCCGATTTCGTCCGCGGCTTCGAGATTGACCTTCACGCTCGTCTCTTCCAGACCCGTGGAGGCCGTGAAGCTTCCAGAGTTCACATCAACTGCCGTCAGCGCTTCGGTGGATTCGATCGTGATCCAGCCGCCAGACGGCAGCGGCACACGCGGGATGGTCAGCTTGTCGATCTCTTCCTCGATATCGTAGAGGTCGAACAGCGCTCCGGGTCCGTCGAACAATTCGACGATCTCCTCGGCTTCCGGCATCGCGCGGCGGCAATAAGCTCTCGCCGCTTCCGCCGACGCCGCGTCATCGATCAGCACGCGCGCGGTGTCGGCGCGCACCATGTCGCGCAGCGTACGCTCCACGGGATCGAGATCGTGATACAGCGTCGCCGGCGCAGTCGCGGCCTGCTGCTTGGCGAGCACCGGCCGCCACGCATCGGCAAGGCGCTCGGCATCTTCCTTCAGGTCGGTCAATGTCGCATCGGTCGCGGCAGTGCGAAGGATATAGCCCGCACCCGGCACGAGGCGGTCGCCCCCTTCGGCGATCATTTGCTCGCCCATCTGGATCATGCGCGCACGTTCGTCATCGCCCTCAATGCGGCGCGAAAGAGCCACGCCCGGCTGATTCGGGACCAGCACGGAAAGGCGCCCGGGGATGGTCACATTGGCGGAAAGCCGCGCGCCCTTTTCGCCAATCGGATCCTTGACGACCTGCACCAGCACTTCCTCGCCCTCATGCACGCAGTCGCCAATCTTCGGTGCGCGATCTTCCTCAAAGCCGGGCAAATCTGCGAGACAGCGCGCCTCGCGCGCGCCCAGGAAACCGGCCTTGTCGAGACCGATGTCCACGAACGCCGCCTGCATGCCCGGCAGCACGCGCTGTACGCGGCCCAGCATGATGTTGCCCACCAGGCTGTGTCCGCTGCGGCCTTCGGCGCGGTTCTTCGGAGCTCCTTCGTCGAGACCGATCGTGCGCTCAAGCGTCAGTTCCTGCAGCCTGCCGTCATCGACAAGGGCGACACGAATCTCCCCTGCCCCGCAATTGATCAGGACTTCCTTCGGCATACGGAACTCAAACGAATAGCGACAGGCGTGAGCCTAGCACGGATATTGCGCGCTACGAAGCAGGCTCACGGTTTCCGCCAGTGGCAATCCCACCACATTGGACCAAGAACCATTCAATCCGCGTACGAATATTTCGGCGCGGCCCTGAATTGCATAGCCACCCGCTTTGCCGATGCCTTCACGCGACTCGATGTAGGTCTGCACCTCCAACGCATCCAGCCTGCGAAACGCGACGCGCGTTAGCACTGTGCGGCGACGCAGCGAGCCGTCCGCCTTCACCAAAGCGACCGCCGTGATCACCTGGTGCGCGCGCCCGGATAGAAGTTTCAGACAAGCCGCCACCTCTTCGTCGCTTTCCGCTTTCGGCAGGATGCGACGGCCGCATGCGACGACGGTATCGGCGGCAAGCACAAGCGCCGGCGCACCATCCCATCGGTCGGCAACCGCACGCGCCTTTTCTGCTGCCAGCCGCTCGGCATAGACACGAGGCTGTTCAGCCTTGTGCGGCGTCTCGTCAATGGATGCGGCGCGGATGTAGTCGGGCTCTATACCCGCCTGCGCCAGGAGCGCCTTGCGCCGCGGGCTTTCGCTCGCGAGCACAAGCAGCGGGCGGGATGTTTTACTTGAAGCGATAGGTGATGCGTCCCTTGGTCAGATCGTAGGGCGTCATTTCCACCATCACCTTGTCGCCGGTCAGCACACGGATGCGGTTCTTGCGCATCTTGCCTGCGGTGTGGGCGATGATCTCGTGGCCGTTCTGCAGCATCACGCGGAACGTCGCGTTGGGCAGAAGTTCGCTCACGGTGCCCTCGAATTCGAGCAGTTCTTCCTTGGCCATTCGTCCTCAGGTCGGGTTAAGGGGCGGGAGATTGCACCGAAACGGGTCAAAAGCAAGGGTTTAGGCCATTTCAGACGTCCGAGGCCGGGCGCGTCGCGAACCGCGCCTCGATGCGCCGTTCCAGATCATCGCGAACGGCGCGATAGGCCGCCAGACGCTGGTCACGGGAGCCCTCCACCGCCGTCGGGTCGATCGTCGGCCAGTATTCGATCTCGGCTGCGGACGTGCGCGTGAGCTCCACCGCCCTGTGCTGCGCCTCTGGCGACAACGTGATGACCAGATCGAAGGATGTGTCCTCGAACTCGTCGAAGCTCTTGGATCTATGCTTGCCGAGCTCGATACCGATTTCGTCCAGCACTTCGGTCACGAGTGGATCGTTTTCACCGGCCCGCACGCCAACCGAATCCACATAGACGAAACGTCCGAACCGCTGCTTCATGATGGCCGCCGCCATCGGACTGCGCACCGAATTCAGTGTACACGCAAACAGCACGGCGCCGGGCAGCTCCTCGCCGTTTGGGCCCAGCGGCATCGCCTAACCCTTCAGGTGCAGCACGCAGATCAGCGTGAACAGGCGGCGCGCCGTGTCGAAATCGACATCGATCTTGCCGCCGAGGCGTTCCTTAAGAATCGTCGAACCTTCGTTGTGCGAGGCACGCCGCGCCATGTCGAGCGCTTCGATCTGCGACGGCGGCGCGGTGCGGATCGCCTTGAAATAACTGTCGCAGATCAGGAAATAATCCTTGATCACGCCGCGGAACGGCGTGAGCGAGAGCATTACCTTGCCATGCGCCGCCTCGTCTTCGAGACGGATGTCGAAGACCAGCCGGTTCTCTTCGATGCCCAGCATAAGATGATACGGACCGCCTTCCGAACCCACGAGTTCGAAGCTGTTGCCTTCAAGCAGATCGTAGATCGCGATTTCACGCTCCTGCTCGATCTGGCGCGTGCGATGCACCACGGTGCGTTCATCGAGCTTGATGGAGTTTAGACGAAAACGCTCCGCGTCTGTCATCGGTTCAGTCGCGCGGCGATCGAGCGCGCATGAGCGTCCAGTCCTTCCGCTTCTGCGAGCGCAATGGCGTCGGGGCCAATTTCACTAAGCGTGCGGGTTGTGCAGGAGAGCAAGGTCGTTCGCTTCATGAAATCAAGCACGGACAGACCGGATGAAAACCGCGCCGTCCGCGATGTCGGCAGAACGTGGTTGGGGCCAGCGATGTAGTCACCCATCGCTTCCGGCGAATGACGGCCCAGGAAGATCGCGCCGGCATGCTTCACGCATTTGCGCAGCGCCTCAGGATCGTCCGTCGCGATCTCCAGATGCTCCGGGGCGATGCGATTCACGAGTGCGGCCGCGTCCTCGAGTTTCGCGACCAAGATGATCGCGCCGAAGTCCTGCCAACTGGCGGACGCGATGTCTTTGCGCGGCAGGGTTTCGAGCCCGCGCATCACGGCCTCCGCCACCTTGTCGGCGAAACCAGCATCATCTGTGATTAGAATGCTTTGCGACGAGACATCGTGCTCGGCCTGTGACAACAGGTCGGCCGCAATCCAATCCGGATTGCTGCCCGCATCGCTGACGACAAGGATTTCGGAAGGCCCAGCAATGGAGTCGATACCGACTTTGCCGAATACTTCGCGCTTGGCGGCGGCGACATAGGCATTGCCAGGGCCGGTGATCTTGTCCACTGGCGCAATCGTTTCTGTGCCGTAGGCCAATGCGGCAACCGCCTGCGCCCCGCCGACGCGGTAGATCTCACTTACGCCGGCGCGCTTGGCAGCCGCTAACACCAGAGGATTGATCCTGCCGTCGCCGGCCGGCGTGACCATCGCGATGCGCGTCACTCCGGCAACGCGCGCAGGGACCGCATTCATCAGCACCGAACTCGGATAGCTTGCCGTGCCGCCGGGAACATAAAGCCCAACACTGTCGAGCGCCGTCCAGCGCCAACCCAAAGTCGCGCCGGTGTCGTCCGCAAACGAGTCGTCCTTAGGCAACTGCCGGCGATGATAGATCTCGATCCGTTTCGCCGCGACATCGAGAGCTTTCAGCGCTTCTTTCGAGCAATGCGCTTGAGCCTCGTCGATCTCCGCCGCGCTCACACGCAGGGAGATTAGTTTCACTCTGTCAAAACGTTCGGTGAATTTTATCAATGCGGCGTCGCCACCCGACCGCACCTCGGCAACGATCTCGCGCACCGATGCCGCAACATCCTCGTCCTGTTCGCGCCTGGCATTCAGCAGCGCATCGAACGCGCTCTCGAAATCCGCAGCGCGTGCATCGAGACGGCGCACCATGTCACGTCTCGTCGTGGACGGGACGTCCGCGCGCGGCCCACTCGCCACTGACATCGGTCAAACCGGCCGAGATGCACTCGACCTCGAGCTTGATGGCGCCACCGCCGGAGAACACCAGCGTCACCGTGCCGCCGGGGTCTTCGCTGCCCTTGGGCGCAAATTCGATGGCGAGCAACGACACCACAGCATCTGGCGCGCCCATCTTGATCTGCCTGGCCTGCACAGACAGTACATCGTCGAAATGCAGCAGCGAACGCACGCGCAGGTTCGCATTCTTGCGCTTCTCTTCCCAGACAAAGCGATTGAACAGCGCCGCGAACCGCCGGGCCTTCGGCAGCCAGACGATTTCCTTGAGCGGCGCCACCGCATCCTGCAGCCGCGCGGAGATGATCTCCAAATCCTCGGCGTCCTCCGCCGCCAACGTCAGTTCTGTCATGTCTTCTGCCGTTCGATATCCGCGCCCACGCGAGAGAGTTTTTCCTCAAGCCGCTCGAATCCGCGATCGACATGATAGACCCGGTTGACGACCGTCTCGCCTTCCGCGACGAGACCGGCCAGGATCAGACTGACGCCGGCACGCAGGTCGGTCGCCTGTACCGGCGCGCCTTTCAGCGTCTCCACGCCGGTAACGGTCGCAGTATCGCCGCTCGTTTTGATCTCGGCACCCATGCGAACCAGCTCCGGAACCTGCATGAAGCGGCTTTCGAAGATCGTCTCCTTGATCTGTGACGTACCGTCCGCGATCGTCATCAGCGCCATGAACTGCGCCTGAAGATCGGTCGGAAAGCCGGGAAAAACTTCCGTCGTTGCATCCACGGATTTCAGCCGTGCCCCGTTTCGATGAACGGCGATCCCGCGATTGATGGCGTTCACGTCAGTACCCGTCTTGCGCAACAGATCGATGAGAGAAGCCAGCATATCTTCTCGCGCACCGATCAGTTCGACCTCGCCACCCGTCATGGCCGTGGCAATCGCGAACGTGCCCGCCTCTATGCGATCCGGCAGCACAGGATGTTCGGCGCCATGCAGTCTCTCCACGCCCTCAATCGTCAGACGTGATGTCCCAAGACCGGAAATCCTAGCGCCCATCGCGATCAGGCATTTGCCGATATCGTCTATTTCGGGTTCGAGCGCGGCATTGGTAATGACGGTCTGCCCCTTGGCAAGAACCGCCGTCATCATCGCGTGTTCGGTCGCACCAACGGAAGCGAACGGAAAGGCGATCTCTGCGCCGCGCAGCCCCCCCGGCGCGTCGGCGACGATGTACCCCTCGGTCAATTCGACCTTGGCACCAAGCGCTTCAAGCGCCTGCAGATGATAGTTCACCGGCCGCGCGCCGATCGCGTCGCCGCCTGGCAGCGAGACTTTTGCGTACCCCGTACGTGCCAGCAGCGGCCCGAGCACGAGAAAGCTCGCGCGCATTTTGCTGACGATCTCATACGGCGCCGTCGTGTTTGCGATCCGTTTCGCAGTCAGCGTCAGCTTGCCCCCCTGCCCTATACCGGGACTAGGCGTCCAGCCGACCTCCACGCCCAGATGGCGCAGAAGGTCGAACATCACGAAAATGTCCCGCACCGCGGGCACGTTGGTGAAGCTGAGGGGCTCATCCGTCAGAAGACAAGCGGCGACAAGGGCGACCGCGGCGTTCTTGGCGCCACTGATTGGAATCTCGCCCTTCAGGCGCGCGCCACCACGTACGTGAATCCGGTCCATGCAATCCCCAATGTCGAGTCTCTTGTAACGCGCGATGGCGCGCGAAAACAGCCACTCGACGATGAGATGCTATTCGGCCTTTGGGGCCTTATTCGGGCGCGACCCAACGCTTGTCTCAGATTGGCTCTTCGGCGCCTCAGTCAGCGCCCGGTCGCGCGCTTTGCGGCGTTTGAGGTTCTCACGCAGGGCTGCCGCGAGCCGCTCCTGCCGGTCCGGATTTTTTGCTTTCATGCCCTTTGCCCTTGGCGTTCGGCTGGGCTATAGCCTCCGCCCCGGGCCGGTTCCGGCCCATGCCACCTTGGAATGCCGGAGTAGCGTAGTGGTAGCGCAACCCCTTGGTAAGGGGTAGGTCGAGAGTTCAATTCTCTCCTCCGGCACCAGTTTTCCCAGGAATTTCTGGCTTTCTGACATGCTGTCTTTGGCGCGTGCGGAACGGAAGGGAATGAATCGGAACCGAATTGAGTACAAATTCGTGCAAAATCCGCGCACTGGTTCGGGAGAAAGTGCGCGGCCACTTTCGGCGACATTCATTGCACATCGCAAACTCGCTCCGCGTTTGTCGCTAGCGTATGTCCGCATTGCACGCAATGAGTGAACTATTGTTGAAGACCACTCAACGCGCCTTAAGGTGCATAAGAGTACAGTTTTTGTTGGTATCACCGCGCTCATTGTGGGAGCGACGCAGTCAAGCAAGGCTCAGATTGTCCACACCAAGGCCCCTCTTCTCAATAAATCTGCCCGTCCGCATGGCTTTTACTGCGGCGACGAACCACGCTCCGCCGCGGGAGAGCCACGACGGAGCATTTAGTTCGTTCTAAGAGACGCAGGTCACAGTTGTCCAGAAACTACTTGGTTAGATCGCCGATTGCGCCAGTGGGGATCTCGAAGGAACAACACCATGATTGTCGCTCGCCTTCGCTTCCAGCATCGCCCGCCACCCTTCGATGGAGACGCCGCCGGTGTACTCGGCCTGCATCTCAGGCGTAAGCACTTCGATCATGAAGCTGCCCTCGACCCAGAATTCGATGACATGAAATACGCCGGCACCGCATCGCAAAACCGCCTGATGAAGGTCGTCCAGAGGTTCGCGGCTGGTGCAAAAGAGCCAGTCAGGTCAATCGCCAAGCTGAATTTCAGCAAGTATTGAAGTGCGGATATCACCAAGGATTTCTTGGGGTTTCTGGCCATCATTGATGTCCTAGGCTGAACGAGCCTCGGCGCCTCTTGCAAAACTGCCTCTCTTGGAGAGTCTAGGGATCTGCACGTTGTCATCTTCCGTTAGCGCCCTCGTCGTTGGGGCCTGTCAGATCAAATCGCGCAAGGTCACCTTGACATAGCCTTTGCCCTTGACTGCAAAGGTGACGACCGTCCCTGGCGCCGTGTCGCGCAGTCTTTGGCGCAATTGATAGAGCGCGATCGATTTTGCCTTCTTGCCGTCAATGGCAGTGATAACATCACCTGGCTTGAGCCCCGCTTGATCGGCTGGTGTGTCTGGCATCACATCGATGACGCTGAAGCCGTCCATGGCTTCGTTGAACCACATGCCGGCGCGGTCGAAAGTGTCGATGTCCGTGATCGTGCCGTGGACCGGCTTCGGATAGATCAGCATGTGCTCATAATCGAGCGTGACCACATAGCGCTTCAAAATCCCTGCGCCGATGTTGCCGGAGATTGCAGGATCGGCGAAGGAGCCGGACTTGTTGGTCGAGACTTCGACCACTGGATGCTCAATAACGAACGGTCCGATAGCAAACGCCCCGCCGACACGGAACACAACGGCGCGCGACGGCCCACCAATACCCCATCCTGAAACGCCGACCACGTTCTTGGCCCCTTTAGGCGGATACTCAATTTGCTTCGCGAACGTTGCATTGAGCGTGAGCGACACACGCGAGCCTGTATCAACTGTGAACGTGCCGGTATGGCCCTCGATGAGCGCCTCGATGGTAGGGTTGTTGCCATCGAATTTGAACGGAATTGGGGTGCCCGCGAGCTTGGGATCGAATTTCTTGGGATCGATGAGCGTCAGCGTTTTTGTGTCGTAATCAACGCGCGTGACGAAGCGCCGGAATGTCTCGAATCCGACCATACCTTGCTGCGTTACGCCTTCGATCTGCGAAAGCTGATCTAGTGGCGCAACAGGGAAGATTTGGTTCTTGATCTCAGCGCTGCCGATGCGCAGTGAAGTCACTTTGGTGAGGCCGAAATCCATATGGCTTTCGCCAACGCCGTTTCCCTCTATGTGTCCTTCGCTCGATAGCCCTAGCACCTTCGCGGTCTGTGGTGTCACGGCATTGACCCCGCCGGTGTCGAAAATGAAGGTGAACGGCCTGCCGTTCACGCGAACTTCGGCATAGATATGATTGTTGACCAACTCGAACGGCACGCTGGTCATCCCATCTGCGATAGTGAAATCCGTCAGATTTGTCGTGGGGACCGCGAAGGAGGAATCCGTGGGCACGGGGATGAAGCGCGCCGCGGTGGCGGTGAGGGTCTGGTCGTAGCGCGTGTCGCCGAGACTTACGAGCGCCTTATAAGCAATCTTGACGCCATCGAGGGCACGATAATCTGAAAATGTGGTCGTGGATGTCTGTGCGCCCTGTTTCTCGACGATCCGGCATAGCAGATGGGTCTGTACGTCGAACCAAGCATCGAAGGGTTTGCCGTTCTTCGGCGTCACGGTAAGCACGGCGAAATCTGCGCCACCTTCATTCTTCACGCCGAGGTCCGAGACCTTGGCGTCACCGAAGTCCCGCCGCCACCAAAGATTGGCTCGGCGATAGGCTTCATTGACTGCCAGAGGCAGATTGTCGCCACCTTCCTGCAGCGTAACCGCACCGGACTGATCCTTGAGCCAGGAATGCCTGCCGTCGAATCCCTGTGTCTGTGTCGCGGGTCCGATCTTGGCATCGTCCACCCATCTTCCTGCATTCAAATCATCAAGCGAGACGACGGTACCGGTCATACCCTGTCCCGCATAGGAATAATCGATCTCGAGCGCGGCTTTGGTGTCGAAGGCCGCACCGCCCGTTGCAGCTTTGTTGGCGGCCAGGATGTCGCCCGGCGATGCAGCAAGGAGAGGCGTGGCGGCGGATAGAGCGACAAGGGTAATCAAGAAGTTGCGCATAGGGTGCTCCCGAGTGGTGACGCGGAACTTGAAGGGCATTATATAGTACGAAACGTACTAAACGACAAGGGAACTATAAGTATGGTTGTGAAGGCATTGCGCAAAGAACTGACTGAACTCGAATCCTGCGTGCTTGGCGCGGTCTGGCTGCGCGGACCATGCACCGCCTATGCAATACGCTGCGAATTCGCGGAATCGACTTCGTCATACTGGAGCGCGAGCAGCGGCTCGATCTATCCGGTGATCAAGAGGTTACGCGCGCTGGGGTTGGTATCGGCCGCCGCAGATCCGTCCGACAAACGGGACAAGCGGGTTCTGGTAGCCACGGCGCGCGGTTCGAGTATCTTGCGTTCTTGGGTTCGCGATCTTCCCGCCTGGACAGGAAAACCTAGTCTGGATCCGATCCGTTCGCGTTTGAACTTCATTGCGGTGCTCGAAGACCGCGCGGCCCAGCTCGATTTTGTCGAACGTGCGCATGCCGCCGCGCGCGCGCAGGTCCATGAGTTCCGGCGCCAGCTTCCTACTCTCAAGAAGACTTCCGCGGTCGAGTATTTGACCAATCTGGGCGGCTTGGAGGAAGTCGAGGCACGAGCGCACTGGTTGGGAGCCGTCCGCAAAATGCTTGCCGATGGCCCAATACTCAAGTGAGGCCCCGCAACGACTTTTCCATTCCGAAACTGAACTCGGGCATATTACTGATGTGATCCTCCCAGAGCGGGTCGCGCACGCATTTGGATGTCGATAGTTCCCCAAATAGTCTGACGAACCGATGGATGGGTTTTCCAGCAGCTTTTTCAGCTAGTCGGTTAATCGACCAACAGACGCGCGGCTACTGTAGCGATATCAAGCGTGAATTCGCGCCGTAGATTGTCCAAACTGTAACGTGCGGCCCTGTTCGTCAGCGTCAGTCGAAAATGCCTCTCACATCGACGGTCGGCATCAAATCTCAATAGTTCAGGTGGAAATTCACGAGATTGATCGTGAATGCGAACCACACTGCGGCCAGGCAAGCGAGAACAATGAATCCGTTCGTCGCCTTCGTCCACCATGGCCGCGCGCGATCGCCAAGAGCAAGCTTGAACTCATAAACAGGAACAAGCACGCCGATGATACCGATCACGCCCAATATCTGCAGTGACAGGAACAACCAATCGTTCGTCGCGTCAAAGAAATCGAGATGGTCACTGCCGTAGATGAGAACACCGAAATAGCCGCCTAGCACGGTGAGATCGATGAGGGCCACGATCCGAGTCAGCCGATAGATCGTCGCTGCACGGCCCTTGAGCGGGAACGGGCTCTTGTAGCGCCAGCGCAGGATGGCCTTGATCGGCCAGAACAGCACGGTCAGCGCCAGCATTGCGAGCGTCGCTATCATCAGTGGATTGTTCCAGGCTGGCGAGTCCCGAAACGGGGTGCGCGTCAACGTCTTGATCTGCGGATAGATATCGCTCGCGATCTCGCCAACTGCGCCGTCCTTCACCTTGGCTGCTAGTAGGTGCGAGCCACCGACCTCGCGCCACACGAATGGCCTCACTTCCCGCCAGCGGCGCGGTTCGCCATTCAGGTCCAACATATCTGTAGCGCTGATCGTGTCGTCGTAGTTCAGCGTCACCTGGGTCTGCTGTGTGGCGATGCGAAAGAAGCTGGATTCGGAACGGCGGCTCGGATCGTAATATCCTGCCACCAATGCGCCATCGGCCCTGGCACTCTTGAGCGTTGGCTCAAAGGGCCGTGGCGGCGGCGGGAAGTAGCGATCCATGAAACCGCGGAACAGCGGTCCGCGCACGCCCGAGTTCTCCTTGCCTGCGCTGTTCTGCGAATAAAAGAAGCCGACGCCCGCATCGGGAATCAGATGCAGATCGCTGTGGAACGCGATCGTGTCGCCGCCATGACCGACGATCACATGACCGTTCGTATCCTCTCGCCAAAAGCCAAGCCCAATACCGGGCAATGGGGGATTGCGCTGGAGAATCTCGCTATGCATCAGTCGGACGGTCTCGGGTTTGAGAATCCCGCCGCCGCCATTCAGATATGCGATCATGAATTTCGACATATCGTCGCCTGTAGTCGACAAAGCGCCGGCGGGGCTCATCCAGATCATCTCAAACTTCTTCGCGTCTTCAGAAGCGCGGCCGTAGCCGGACGACATGTCGGCCGCGAGCGCTTTGGGCAGCGGCTGAAGGAAGGTCGAATGCGCCATATCGAGCGGTTTGAAGATATGGCGCGAGATGTAGTCTTCGAATTTCTCGCCTGAGACGCGCTGCACGATATAGCCCGCCAGCGCCGCGCCGTAATTGGAATATGCAGGAGTGGTTCCAGGTACGAAGATTTGCTCGGGCACCCACGTCTTCAACCCATCGCCAAGCGGACGCATTCGCCTGGAATCCTCGGTGAACAGGCGCTTGATCGTTTCCTCGAAGCCCGGCGTGTGAGTCATCAGGTCGCGCAGGGTGATGGGTTTTCCTAAGGTCGCTGGAATCTGGAAGTCGATATAGGCGTTCACGTCGCGATCAAGGTCGAGCTTATGTTGCTCGAAGAGTTGCATCACCGCCGTCCAGGTGAACAGCTTGGAGATCGAACCCGGACGGAAAAGAGTGCGCGCCGAATCGACCGCCGAACCCTTCTTCACGTCGGAAACGCCGTAACCCTTGGCAACCAGGACTTTGCCGCCCTTGACCACGACGACCACCGCACCCGCTATGTCGCCGCGACCGAGCGCGATCGGCACAAAACCATCGAGCCAAGCGCTTAGATCAGCCTCGGTCAGCGGGTGCGCTTCCGCTTGCTGCATAACGGGCGCCGTAGCGGTCGCCAGGGGTGTCAGCGGCGTTGAGGCAGCCAATTTCGGCTTTTGTGCCCACGCGCCTGTCGCAAGCAATCCGGCGACTATCGCCCCGATGAAATATCCCATCCGCATAGCCGTCCCCACAAAAAATCGCTTCGAGACATAAGTCCTGCAGGCAGTTCTTGCACTATCGGGAAGCCATGCATTAGTTGGCCAGCTCCTAGCCGTTTAGCACCACGGTGCACTTATACCAATGCAACCAGGACGCCCCAACCAGTGGCGTGAACTGTACCTGGTCTTGGGCATTGCAATGCTCCTTTCCAAGCCTATTCCTATCAAACCGCTTAGTACAAAAAGTGCCAGGCAGATCAGAACGGATCGGCTTCCCAAGAAAAAATTGGAGCCGCCGACATACCTTGGAAGTAGCTGCCCAGGGGTAGCGGCGGCGATATATTCCGACCCTCCCGATGTGAACGCGAGCTTTGCACGAAGGGCGACATCTTCAGTGCCAAGAGTCTTGCCTACAGGTTTAAGCGCCGAAAGACTTTCACAGGCCGCCGCGAAGAATATCGGCCGCACTTCTAGGAACTCGCGAGAGAGTGAGCTCCAACCGGTCTTGAGTGCTGCGACGTGAGAGTCCCCGATAATGCAAATTCTCAAAGCTGCCGTTCCACCATTGCAGAAGGCAACTTTACAGAGACTTTCGTCAAACCGTCTATGGTCCGAAAAGTCGATAAGGATGCGAATCCCCGGCCTCACAGCCAGAGCTCTGGAATGACAGTTTCCGTGACCACGACTAAAGTGATCTGGACCGGCGTAGGGTGCAGAAAATGGGCGGTATTCATTTTGTCTCCAGATTTATAGTTTTTATCGGCCTGATGACTATGGCTGCCATGCATTCGACCGATTCCCTCGGTGACAGTTACAAAGTGCTGCACAGTTTTCACGGTGGCCGCGATGGAAAGTATCCTGTGGGCCTTGCGTCGGATGGCGTGGGTACGCTGTACGTGGCGATGATCGATAAGCGGAACAAAAAGACCTTTGGCGCTCAGTGCGAAATTGGTTGCGAAAAAGCCTTGTCGCAGCAGAAGCCTAAAAACCCAAGCATCGTTTCATTTAAAGCCTTGGGCAAAGCCATACCTTCCGCATCCCCGCTTTTTTACAACGGGAACCTCTACGGACCTACGGCCATCGGCGGCAAACATGATCATGGGTCGATCTATGAGCTAGCATCGGACGGTAGCGGCGAGAAGACGCTCTATTCTTTCTGTCCCTAGGCAAATTGCGTCGATGGCGCGCATCCGGTCGCAGCGCTGATCACAGACGTCGCGGGAAATCTTTACGGCACTACAGAGAACGGAGGAACCGCGTGCTTCGACAATTCAGGATGTGGCACCATCTTCAAATTGACGCCAGGCGGTGAAGAAAGCGTGCTATATCGCTTTTGCCAGCAGGCAAACTGCAGTGACGGCGCCAATCCTACCGGCGCGCTTATGTTGGACCTGGCTGGAAACCTCTATGGAACTGCTAGAGCGGGCGGAAATGCTTGCTCGAATTCAGCCGGTTGTGGAGTCGTGTTCAGACTTTCTGCAGACGGCGTTTACACAGTGCTGTATTCCTTCTGCACCCAAGTTCAGAACAATGTTTGTGCAGACGGCGCGGATCCTGCGGGCCGTCTGATAGAAGACTCGTCCGGCAACCTATACGGCACCACAATGTACGGCGGCGGCGCTTGCATGTGGTCAGATGCAGGGTGCGGGACCGTGTTCGAGCTGTCACCATCAGGACAGGAGAATGTCCTATATGCGTTTTGCACCACCGGCCAATACGGAGAATGCGGAGACGGATATTTTCCTCAATTCGGACTCACAATGGACGAGGCTGGGAATCTACCGTTCAAAATGACGATTTGGGCTGTCCGTATCTTTGCGGAATCGTGTTCAAAGTGACACGCGCCGGGCAAGAGACAATTCTTCACTACTTTGAAGGTTACACTGACGGCGGCTATCCTGTCGGAGACCTGGTTCTGGAAGGCAATCGCCTGTATGGCGCTGCGCAACTGGGCGGCTCAGGGGGAAGAACATGCGATATTTTTTTGGAGTGCGGCATCGTTTTTGAGGTAAAGCTCCACTAGCCGCCTTTACTTGTCGTCATCGCAGCTTCTCGCACGACCTTAACGACGGCAGAACAAAGATCGAGCTTTGAGCTGTATGCCGATCACATCGAGCGGGTAAACGCGAAGTACAAATCGACATACTGAGTGTTGATCTCGACAGTAAACAAAAGGTGGCGCTAAGAGACACGAACGCAGTCAACACAAAAAACACAAAAAGGCATTTCAGCGGAGGCTCCAACTGGCGGCGGCAGAAAATGTGCGGCCGTGGCCGCTTCTATGACCAGAAAGAGGAATACCGGGATTAGCACCATAACCAACTTCGGAGACAGTTTCGGCTTCATAGCTAAGCGCCGTCTGCGCAGTTGGTGAGTGCGGAAAAACTACGAAGCACCATCTCGTCCCAGTTCGACTTTGATAGGTTCGAATGCTGCGCTAGTTGAAAAACGACACTCCGCTATGACGCCTCCCAAGCGAGAGTGGTGCCCACCATGATGGAACTGTCTTTCACGGTTACCCTCCGCCATTCTCAAGCGGGAGCCTATCCATGATCGATATCGTCTATGTTCAGCCGCTGGTCGCGCTGATCTTCGGAATCCTGATCTTGTTCATTCCGCGGGCCCTGAACTATCTGGTAGCGATCTATCTGATCTTGGTGGGCGCAATGGGGCTCTATCCCCACTTCGCCCACACGCTCCACTAGCCGGCTTTATTCGGCCGCAACCTTCGGCGCGACATGCTTCGCAGCCGCGATCCGTTCCTCGGCGATGCGGTCGGCGATCACGTTCGTGGGCAGGCGCTCCGCATCGGCGCGTTTGAAGATCGCCGTCAGCGTATCGGCGATGCCGAGCGCGCGGCGCTCGACCTCAGCCTCTTCCCAATCGTAGATCT
>CAZCJI010000026.1:13197-15638 GCA_964498625.1 uncultured Rhizobium sp. | reverse complement strand
GAGCGCCGGATTGTGGATCCGGAGGTCGGTGGTTCGAACCCACCCAACTGTACCACTCCACTTTCCTCTAACTCTCACCCTCAGAACCACGCGCCGAATTCGCCGCATTCAGGCGAAATTTCGCGCGCGTTCAGTCTCTCCCTGCGCCGCGAAGACTCCCAGATCAGGGAAATTTCACGCAATCCGCCCCTCAGTCTCCAACTCCAGATCCGAGACCTCCACTTCGGCTTCGCGCTGGAGGTCGGCGTTTGTGACCGGGCGGTGTGTCCGGGCGAACTTTTCTCCCCGATTTGCAAATAACAGGGAAAAATACAGGGAAAATTTTCGTTTGCGCCAGATCATGCCGCGTCGATGGACCTAAAATGTCCATTTTATAGGGGTTTACGTGATGTTGGCGTTCAAATTCGCTGCTCAAATAACAGGGAAACAATTTCGCGATAACAGGGAAAGCATTTCAAATAACAGGGAAAATCCGCTGCCACTTTCCCTGTTATTTTTGTGCCGCTGTCGAAGTTAGAAGCACCGCCTCTTGTTCGCGCCACGAGAGGGGGATCGTCTCACGGAGCAGCCGATTGAGGCGCAAGCGGGGCGGCTGCTCGCCGCGAATGATTGCCCTAGCGATGGCCGGGCTCAGGAAGGCAAGGTTCAGGGTGAGGCCAACATGCCCCCGATCCAGGCCGGAACGCCGGGCGAGAGCTTCGATAGAAGTGACTTCTCCGCTGAGAAGCATGTCCCGCCATTGATGGGCACGCGCCAACGCTTTGATCAGCGCCGGGTCCTGGCGCGGCGCGGTCACCCCTGATGGATCGAGAACCGTTGCGTCTCCACCGCGAAAGCGCGCACGAACGGGGAGCGAGAGTATAAGACGGTCGCCGTCGTTGATCAGCGTCTCGCCAGTCCGGAGAAGCGCCCGCCTGTCGCCAAGTATTTGCCGATCCGTTCTTTGCCGGGTTTCAGACCCAGTTGATCGCCAAGCGGCGATCGCTTCCCTCCGGTTGATGTGGATGACGACATTGTTCGCCAGGATATCAATCTGATCGATGGCCTTTCCCGGCGTGTCCGCCCGCAGGTCCAATCGCCGCAACGCGCCGGATATAAGGTGCTCGAGCGGCGGAGCCGGGATCCGAGAGATAGCAGCCCTGGACGCTTCGCCTTTCATGGCCGGCCTGCTTGTGTAGTAGCGGTAGCGGCGGTTTTGTCCCTTGACGGTATAGGTTGGAAGCATCGGCGCGCCGGTCTCATCGAACAACAGGCCTGCGAGAGGTGCATCCTGCGCTGCGCGCGTGCTTACGCGCACGGGCGGTCTCAGTTCGGCCAAGCGCCGTTGCACGCGATCGAAGAGGTCACACGGCACGATCGCCTGATGCTCGCCGGGGTAGGCGTTACCCTTGTGTGTGGTTTTGCCGAGATAAGTCCGGTTGTTCAGAATCAGGTAAAGCGCGCTGCGCTCGATCGGCTTGCCTCCACGTGCTTTGCCGGTGCTGAACGACCTCGGCTTGGACACCACTCCGCGCTCTCTAATATCGTTGCAGAGAAGGCGTACACATCCCAAGTCCAGATTACGACGGAAGATGAGACGGACAGTCTCGGCCTCGCCATGATTTATGACGAGCTTGCGATTGGAGACGTCATAGCCGAGGGGAGGGTTGCCGCCCATCCACATGCCCTTGCGCTTGGACGCGGCAAACTTGTCTCGGATGCGTTCACCTGTGACCTCACGCTCGAACTGGGCGAATGACAGCAGCACATTGAGGGTCAGCCGCCCCATGGAGGTCGTTGTGTTGAACGACTGGGTGACCGAGACAAAGGTCACGCCCTTGCGATCGAACACCTCGACCAGCCTTGCAAAATCCATGAGCGAGCGGCTCAGCCGGTCGATCTTGTAGACGACCACGACGTCAACGGCGCCGCGTTCGATGTCCTTGAGAAGACGCTGTAGGGCAGGCCGCTCTAACGTTCCCCCGGAATAGCCGCCGTCGTCGTAGTTGCCAGCGAGTGCTACCCAGCCCTCGGCTTTTTGACTGGTAATATAGGCGGAGCATGCTTCGCGCTGTGCATCCAGACTATTAAAATCCTGATCGAGACCTTCTTCAGTGGACTTGCGGGTGTAGATGGCACATCGAATCTGGCGCTTCGCGCTCATGACGCAACCGTCCGTGTGGGCCGCCCCTTTTGTTCCAGCCCGAAAAACCTGGGGCCTGACCAGCGCGTGCCGGTGATGGTGCGAGCGATATCCGAGAGGCTACGATATCGCTTGCCCAGATGCTGAAACCCTCCTTCAACCACCGTCACCTTGTGGGCGACGCCCTTCCATTCGCGAGAAAGGACCACTCCGGTGGAGAAACCCCTTCGGATTTTGGGCTCGTACGAGCCGTCTCGCGCGAGCGCTTCTGCGATTTTGGTCAGCGAGCGCGTGGTTGCGTTATCCAAGCCGCCAATCG
>CAZCJI010000026.1:0-13187 GCA_964498625.1 uncultured Rhizobium sp. | reverse complement strand
CATCGTTCTGTATGCGCGACGCTTAAAGGTGAGCGAGGATAGCGCGTGATCGGATCGATGGTGGGTCGTTCCCAAATCGTGCGCGCCAGGACTTGCGCAGGGCATGGGTAGACAGGTCAGCGATCGCCGACATTTTGAAGTCGAGTGAGTCCGGTACTGTTTGTGCGTCTGATTGCACTGGTAGTTTTTTGTTGTTGGTCAACCGATCACTCCGCGCGAATGGTTCCTTGTCCCGCTCTTCGTCATCGACGAAGCCGTGGAGCGGATCAAAGACGGCACGATCACCGAATACACCTACGACCCAAAGCTCGCGCGTCTCACTCGTCGAATTCAGAGTTAGTTCCGACGGACTGGTAACGGGTCTCTCACAAGCAGGAGAGGGCCGTGTCGGATCGAA
Source organism: uncultured Rhizobium sp. (assembly GCA_964498625.1). Taxonomy (GTDB): domain Bacteria; phylum Pseudomonadota; class Alphaproteobacteria; order Micropepsales; family Micropepsaceae; genus Rhizomicrobium. Next base: position 12,790 of record CAZCJI010000026.1, on the reverse strand, counting down.
TGAACGGATCGATCCTATTTCTTCGTCAGGCTGTACACGGCGCCTTGCTGAAGGATCGCGCCGTACTGAACCGTGCTGTAGAAAATGCCGTTCTTCAAAATCAGACCGGCGGAATAGCCGCTGCCGTCGGTGGTGCCGGTGAAGGTGTGCAGAACCTTCTCCTTACCCTTCGCGGTGACTTCATAGACGACGCCACATTGGCAGCTCGCATCGCCGCCGGCATTGGCCGTGCTGTAGAGGTCTTTGCCGACCAGAAGCATGTCGCCTTCCGGGCTCGCGCCGTCCGCGCCGCCGGTGAAGTTATAGAGTGTGGTCAGCGCGCCACCTGGCGTCAGTTTGAAGACGGTGCCGGCATTGGACGTGCCGCCACTACCCGTGCTGCCATAGAGATTGCCGTCGCTGTCGATATCCATCCCGCCATAGAGGAAGCCGCCATCAGCATCGCCCGTGAAGCTGTAGAGGGTGCTGAAATTGCCCGCAGTGTCGTACTTGAACACCGAGCCTTCGCCGTTGACGCCGCCAAAGGCCGTCACGCCATAGAGATTGCCCGCCGTGTCGGCGACGACGCCATGCTCGGGGAATTCGCCATCGGCGCCGCCGGTGAAGGTGTGCAGCACCGTGAAGGTGCCGTCGGAGCCGTACTTGAAGAGCGTGCCGGAACCACCAGCGCCGCCAAACAGAGCGGTGCCGTAGAAGTTGCCGCCTTTGTCCCTATAAAGATTGCCGCGCACTTCTGAGCCCTCGTCCGACGTCAAAGCGTGCAGAACCTTGAACTTGCCCTTCTTGGTGATTTCGAACAGCGTCCCGCTGTCGTTTGCGCCGCCGCTGGTCGTGGAGCCGATCATGTCGCCATTACGCAGTAGCGTGACCGCGCCATCGGGCTGCGCACCGTCCGTGTCACCGGTGAAGAAATGCAAGATCGTTTCCGTGCCGTCGGGCGCCAGCTTGAACACGACGCCGTCGCCATCGCCGTAAGGGTCACAGAAATCGGTGGTGCCGTAGATATCTCCGCCGGCGTCGAGCGTGACTTTCGCACCGGGGTTGCAACCGTCATTGGCACCGCCCTTGAATTTGTACAGGTCTGTGTAGGTCGGGTCCTTTGACGCAGGGGCCGTGGCGCCGATGCTCGCCGGTGCCGCAACGGCACGATTGCCATAGAGCGCGTGCATGCGCCTGGACTCGCGCGACGCATCGGCGCCCATCGCCGGCGCAAGGGCAACGGCCGCGACAGCCGTCCCGAGAAGCACGCCGCGCAGCAGCGCGTGTGACTTGAACATGAAAACCTCCGATGTTGTTTTTGGTTTGGTTGAAGCCATCAGGCTTCGTTGAGCCCATTATGGTGATGAACAATGACCACCTTTAGGGTGGGACAATATTGCCGGTTCGCGGGTTCGAGACGACTACAGAGTGCTTCAGTTCTGTCTCTTTCTCAATAACGGTGCGGCAGAGTTAGCGAGTGTTGCGCAGGTATGCGTTATCTGCATTCTGTTCACTCGGTTGTCTGATCGGGCGCGGTCAGGTTTAGGCAAAAAGCGGGCGCGCTTTATTGATGGCGACGGTTGCTGTTATAAAACTGTCACAAATCATTTGTCCTACCAGAAAGCGCCAAAATGTTCCGCTGGTTTCAAGCACTTATGCCCCGCGAGGACAGGTTCTTCGCGCTTTTCTCACGACATGCCGAGATACTGGTCGAGGGCGCTTTGGCGCTTCGCGAATTGCTTGAAGGAGGAGCCGGAGTCAAGGAAGCCGCGCAAAAGGTAATTGCGCTGGAGAACGAGGCCGACGCTGTCGCACGCGAAGTGCTGCTGCTTGTACGCCGCACTTTCATCACGCCGTTCGATCGCAGCGACATCAAAGATCTGATCAACACGCTCGATGACACGATCGATCAGATGCAGAAAACGGCCAAGGCCGTAATGCTGTTCGAAGTCACCCAACTTGAAGCCCAGATGGCCTGGATGGGAGACCGTATCGTGAAGGCCGCGAAATTGACGGTCGAGGCCGTGAGCCTTCTCAATGCACTGCGCGAGAACGCGACGCGTCTCAACGGCATCACGGAAGAGATGGTGCAACTCGAGGACGATGCGGACACGCTGAACGACAGCGGTATCAAATCGCTGTTCGAGCAGCATCGCGACGGCAACGCTATGGCCTACATCATCGGTGTCGAAATCTACGACCACCTCGAAAAGGTCATGGACCGTTTTGAGGACGTTGCAAACCGCATCAGCGGTATCGTGATCGAACAGGTCTGACGACGTGCTCGCGATTCTTGTCCTGTTGATCGCCATCGCCCTGTTCTTCGACTTTCTGAACGGGCGCAACGATGCGGCTAATTCCATTGCCACCATCGTTTCCACGCGCGTGCTGGCGCCGCGTTATGCGGTTGCATGGGCGGCGTTCTTCAACTTCGTCGCCTTCCTCGTATTTGGGCTGCATGTGGCCAACACCATCGGGCGCGGGATCATCACGCCGAATGCGATCTCCGACCAGGTCATCTTTGGCGCGCTGATGGGCGCAATCTCGTGGAACCTGACGGCGGGTTATCTCGGCGTTCCCACCAGCAGTTCGCATGCACTCATTGGCGGACTGATCGGCGCGGGCGTCGCCCATGTAGGCATCGGCGCGATCGTTTGGAGCGGCGTCGGCAAGACGGCAGTCGCGATCGTGCTATCGCCAATCACCGGTCTCATCATCGCGCTGCTCCTCATCCTCGCTGTCTCCTGGGCGTTCGTGAAAGCGGCGCCGTCGCAGGTCGATGGTATATTCCGCAAAGTGCAGTTCGTTTCGGCCTCGCTCTACTCGCTTGGTCATGGCGGCAACGATGCCCAAAAGACCATGGGGATCATTGCGGCATTATTGGCCGCACACGGACAATTGCCGGGCGCGTTCCATATCCCGTTCTGGGTCGTGATCACCTGCAATGCCGCGATGGCTCTGGGCACGCTCTTTGGTGGCTGGAAGATTGTCCGTACGATGGGTACTCGAATCACCCACCTCACGCCGCTTCAAGGCGTGTGCGCAGAAACGGCGGGCTCGATAACTTTGTTTATGGCCACAAGTCTCGGTGTTCCGGTCTCAACGACGCAAACCATTACCGGCGCAATCGTCGGCGTGGGCGCGGCGAAGCGAGCTTCGGCGGTCCGTTGGGGCGTGGCGCAAGACATTCTTATCGCATGGGTGGTTACCATGCCCGCCGCTGCCGCTGTTGGTGCGGTGTTTTATCTGATAGCTGAGGGTATTGGGCGTTTGGTGGCGTAACGCGTAACGAGTTTGTTGGTCTGATGAGTAGCGTTGGAAGAGCCATATCCGGAAACCAGTACGCGGCATTGCCGTGGCGCTGGATCGACGACCATCTGGAGATTCTGCTCATAACCACGCTGACCAGCAAGCGGTGGGTCGTCCCGAAGGGCTGGCCACTCGAAGGCCGTTCGCCGAGTGAATGTGCAGCCCAAGAAGCGTTTGAGGAAGCTGGAGTCGTCGGCAACACGGCATCGAAGCCGGTTGGCTCTTTCGATTATCTCAAGCGACGCAAAACCGGCGACGAGATCGCGTGTCATGTCGACGTCTTCGATCTTGAGGTGGAGCGTCAACGGCGCGCCTGGCCGGAGAAGGCATCGCGGCAGACATGCTGGTGCACCGTCCAGGACGCAATGGCGCGCGTGTCGGACCCGGGGTTGAAACGGTTGATCGCGAAGTTTGCGAAAGAAATGTCGAAACGCGCGTTGCGGGGTGAACCTTTTATATCGAAGGCTGACTGACCTTTTTTACGCCCTGAACCCGCTCCAACTCCCGCTTTATCTCTTCGATTTCCTTGGACGAAAGTCGCGTCAACGTGATCGAAATGTCTTCAAGGCCTTCGGTCTCGCTGGGCTTGGCAACGTATTTGGTGAACCACAGGCATCCAATCCAGAGAAGAAATGTGCAGCCAAGCGAGCATGTACGTCTCCTTTCCGATTCAGGTCATGTCAACGCGCGGTAAGCCATTTGTGTTGCGGCCACGAGCAGGATCGCAGCCAGGACGCGGCGTATTGCGGCAGCAGACATCCAGCGCAGGCCAACGGCCGTGCCAACTGCTGACCCAAGTATCGCAGCAAGCGCGAACCATGCTGTAGCAAGGGGTAGTCGGGCCCCGGCTAGAAACGCCCCGCTTAGGGACACTGCGGAATTGATAAGAATGAAAGGCGGTGACAGCGCTGCGGTGCGTTTCGGTGAAACCCCGGAAAACAGAATAAGAAGGGCGGAAAGAAAAACGCCGCCACCAACGCCGGTCAAGCCGGATGCCAAACCTGTGAAAGCACCAGCCATCCAAGCTTGGGGTCGACTCACGGAAGCGTCTCCCCGAGATGGTTTGCCTGACAACATCAGGCTGGACACCAGCACGAGAAGCGAAGCTGTTAAGATGAAGTACATCTTGCCGTTGAGAGCGACTAGTCCTCCGAGGAAGGCGGCCGGTAGAGAGGTGGTGAGTACGTCGCGTAAAAGCACCCAATCCAGTAACTGGGCGCGGTGGAAGCGCCAGACGGAGTAGGAAGCTGCTATGACGTTAAGCGCAAATGCCGTCACGCGAATTTGCGCGGGAGGAAAAGCAGCAAACGTCATCACTGCGACGAAGCCGCTACCACCAGCCTGTCCCGCAGTTGCATAGAGTGCGGACACCAGCCCCATAAGGACGAGCATGACGGCAGGCGTTCTCAGATACCGGATTTTGGGCTGCAGTGACGCCAATGCAGCTAAAGCTCTATCCGGTCAATAGACAAATCGATTTACTGAGGGATTGCAAGCTCCAGCGAACTCCACGCACGTCGGGCGAGATTTCGCTCTTCGTCTCCGATGGCGCTTGCACAAATCGCGGTGGTTTCTATGCGAGCATGACCAAGCCAACGCTGGACGATAGTCTCTATCGTTTCCGCAAAATTTGCTGCGCTGGCGCTCGCGAGAGCCGTTTGACCTCCTTCTGCTGTTGCCGATCCTTCGTTGGCAAAGCCCTCGAAAAGATTCGAAGACTGTCGAACCCCGAGCCTGCGCGGATTGCTCTTGCGCCCTAAAGACTTATTTTCGAGCAATTACGGGCTCAGAATCCAGTTGCTGATACAACTCTTGCCTCGCGGAACGAGATGAGCTTCTGCCTTGATTCATCCCACAATGCTAAACGAACGCCGCGCAGACTTTCGCCAAACGTCACGCGGCCGATATCGTGTAGCCGCGGATAATCGCGCATCACCGCACGCAGTTGATAAAAAGGAATCCGGCTGGACAAGTGATGGACATGATGGATTCCAATGTTGCCCGTGAACCATCTGAACGGCATCGGTAAGTCATAATATGAGCTTCCAAGAACCGCCGCTTCGGAGAGAGTCCAATCGGAATTGCGGCACCAAATAACTCCTTCAAACTGATGCTGGACGTAGAACAGCCACACACCGATTGACGCGGCCAGCAACATCACCGGAAGATGCACGGCTAGGAACGGCCCGGTGCCGATAAGCCAGATCGAGACTGCGGCAAACGCCGCTATTCCAACATTAGTGGAGATCGCGCTTGCCCAAGGCCGCCAACCCAAGCGCATCTGCTCGAACGGGATGCGATGCTGCAGAAGGAAGAGGTAGGCGGGTCCGATTCCAAACATCACGATGGGATTGCGATAAGCACGATAGGCGAACCGTCCCCAAAACGGACGCGAGAGATATTCAGTTAGCGTGAGCGTAAGAATGTCTCCGGTACCGCGCCGATCAAGATTCGCCGATGTCGCGTGATGAAGTGCGTGGTTACGCTTCCAATAATCGTACGGCGTCAAGGTGAGAACGCCCAGCACGCGACCAACCCAGTCGTTGGTGAAGCGGTTGCCGAAGAAGGAGCCGTGACCACAATCGTGCTGGATCATGAACAGCCGAACCAGAAACCCGGCCGTGGGGATTGCGAGCAGAAGCGTGAGCCAATAACCGACCTTCAGCGAGAGCCACATCAGTCCCCAACCTAGCAACAAGGCACAGGCCGTCACGCTCAACTCAAACAAGGCACGGGCCCAATTTGGGTCGCGATATCGAATTAGGTCTGGGGCGAAAGATTCAGACCCCGGATGCATGTCCAAGTCGCTGCCGACATCTCCAGGCATGAGGGATAGATCTCCGTTGTGTCGATGGGACATAGGCTTGCCTGAATGCGAGCATGCCGCGAGTAATGCACTTCAGCCGATGGACTACCGTGACTTCATGCATACGCGTTTCAGTGCGCTAGGCTAATGAGCGATCGATTTCCAGACGATAATCATCGCGATCACGGCGAGCGCCGTCCCGATCACTAAGACATATCGAATCGCGCCAAATTTAATCCCGCCGGAGGCATCACGCGTCGAGAGCTCTTCGTGAGGCGCTGTTTGATTGTCTTGCTGTATTTTGACCATTGGCTCTCCATCTTGCTCGAAGACGAGCAAGGTCTAGTGACAACGCGGGTCCGCCACAAAGGCTCCTCAACGGGCGTAAGACCAAGCTCCACACGTCAAGCAGGCGCCAATTTAGGCGTGCCCCTTATTGGAACCTCCGCTTTTATGTTTGGGTCTTCGGAGGCCGTTCTGGGATCGGGATTCGCGGGCGGTATTGCGACGTCTCCCGGCACTTGAGATCCACTTACCTGCTCGGACCGTTGCGGGAGACGAATGTGCGTCTGCGGCTTTTCTCTTGTGATCATGCGTGCAAACGGCCCAGGTGACGGAATGTTCCTAAAGAAAGAGAGGCGCACGGACTACTTTCGAGCGGGACGCGACGCCGAAGGAGCGATCAGATCCGGAAAAATGTTGATGCCAACCAAGCGGAGTTAGGGCGGATTGGTCATTCACGTCTTCTCAATAAGACCCTCAGATATAGATCCATCAGGTCTCGGACCTCGCTTATCCCGCCGGTTTGCTATATCGTTCGCTTACGTCAATTCTTTCCCTCGAAAGAAAACTGTCCAGATCCGATATGATTTGGCGCAAGTGCCACAGATCGCATTCGACGAGCGTTTTGGCGCTGTCTGCAGTCGCACGGGGTCAATGATGCACTCACGACTTTGGTTTTTTCGCTCGCGCTCGCGGCGTCTGGGTCTCTGGGAAGCGCTACCATGTCGAGATCGGGCGATTAGGCGAGGCAATTTATTAGCGATGCCGACCAAGCTTTGGCGACGATGGACGCTGATATGATGGCGAGGCCAACCGGCAATGATTTCGTCCCGATGATGGTGTGCTAATCTCGTGAAACATGCGAGATCATCAGAAGTATGCCGCGAAGATAGCGGCACAACCAATCGGCGCGGCCTCATGGGTGACAGATGTCACCAGCGCATACTTTCCGATCAAATCATTTGTCCTGTGCGCATCTGTATTCATTTCGAGAGGTAAGCATGACAAACGGCCGCCGAATTCAAATTGCAATCGGATTGCTGCTATTTCTCGGGCTACCATTTTGCCATCTGGGTGATTTGGGGCGGAAGTATAGTGGCCTTGGAACTCTCATCGGCGGAGAGGCTCTGTGGTGGGTGTTGTTCGCCGCGACGATCCTTTACGTGCTTTTCGTGGAGCGCAAATCGCTCTCATCGATCGGTTATCGCAAGACGGGCGCGTGGGATATCGTGTTTGGCATTCTGGCGGCAATCGGAATGTTCCTGGGAACGGGGATTATCGTTCAGTTTCTGCTGCCCGCGCTTCACCTGAGCGTCAGCCATCAATTGGGCACCATTGCCGCCACGCCACTGGTATTTCGAATCCTGACAGTCACGCGTGCTGCGCTCGTGGAAGAGACAGTATTTCGAGGCTACGGCTTCGAACGCATTGCCGAATTGACCGGAAAGCCGCTATTGGCGGGACTTGTCACGTTCGTTCTGTTCACGATGGCGCATTTGTCGGGGGGCGGATGGGCACAGGTGGTCATCGCAGCCTATGGCGGGTTGGTCTTGACGCTGCTCTACGCATGGCGGCGAAACATCTGGACGAACATCACTGCGCATTGGCTCACCGATGGAGCCGCCTTTCTCTTGCTGCCGGTGTTGGTGGCACACCATCACTAGCAGATCGCGGAGAACGCTCGATCGATACCGAGCCATCGGTCAGGTGATGCACCCTTTGACCCGTCCTGCCTTAAGTATTTTTGAGCAACGGGATTGGGCTGCCGCGATGAAGGCATTCCCATTCGTGAACGGGAACGGTCTGGACACTTACGCGGACGATCTAGGGGAATTGACGGCATTTCTGGATCTTAGCGATGCCATTCATATCGGCCACTCGACGGGTGGCGACGACGGGCGACCAACGGGTCGAGATCACGCTGATCGACTACAAACCCTAAGTATGTTTCATGCTGTTGCCTGGTAACGGCGGCGTCGCTTACGCGGTCGGGCGGCTTTCTCATTCCCATTGCCGCGTTTGCGCCGGAAGCTGGCGAAGCAGCCGACCCATTTGATGAGCGCTAGTCAACGGAGATCGGCGGTGCACTGAAATCCGACTCGGCCGGTTTTCTTTCGGTGGGCCGCAATCATTTTCGCCACGTGGTTGAGAGGACGTGTCGCCAATAGAAGCTGCCATGATGGCAGCAACTCAAAAGCCGGCGCAGGTGCGTTTACAGCATCGGTCTCGCGAGTTGCGTGGAAGGACGGCCATGTCGCCGCGAACACCCTCGGTCTCGAAAATCTATGCTGGAACCAATACTCAGATTACTAATTATGAGGTGGTGAACTATTGTCCGAAAGCAAGACATGGCCGATGCTTCCGAAAGCTCGCCCCAAGGGGTGGAAGGGCATTTACCCGTGATATTGGTTGTAGAGGACGACGCGCTGATCCGCCTGACTATATCTGATTATCTGCAAGATCAGGGATTCAAGGTCTTGGAAGCCAGCACGGGTGATGAGGCGCTGGCGGTTATCGCGGCCCGGGCATTCACTGTGGAATTGGTTTTCACAGATGTGATGATTCCGGGGCTCACGGATGGATTCGCGCTGGCGAAGTGGATGAGCGAGAACCATCCCGACATTCCAGTGATCGTTACGTCTGGCAACGCGGACAAGACGACGATGGCTCAAGAACTTGGCGGCCTTCAGTTCGTGCCGAAGCCATACGACTTGGAAGACGTCGCCGCACAGATGCGCAAAGCGCTGGATCAACTTTAGCGGTTGCTCTAGCTGGACGGCTGTCGATCGCATATTCTGTTCCCCTCGCAACAAGACCGCTTCAATTACTTTCGCTTGGGTCGCGCGCAAAGCCCCGCAGCTTGCGCCGCAGGGCCGTGCATCCCGTCCATAGGGTCTGGGAACGGTGGGACTCTAGACCAACGATCCGGCGCTCGTGTGGTTCCTTAACAATGGCGATGCGGTCCAGCAGTTCGGCGCTTGGAATCGCGCCCGCTTCTAGTGGCACGGCCTGTACAAAATGAATTCTCGCTCCAAGAGCCTCGATCGTCCAGCTACGGGCAGAGCAGGGTGTACTAGGGAGCGGTGATGGTGTTCATTTGCAGCGTAACTGCAGTCTGTGCGAGCAGCCTACCGTTGATTGAAGCGCCGGTTCCCATAGCGACAGATGTCTTGTCTAGAACGTTACCCTCGATGTGAGCGCCTGCTCCTACGGTCGCTGGACCGGCGACTTGCCAGAAAATATTCTGGGCCTGTGCATTACGGGTGAGGACAATAGCCGCACCAGCAGCTACGTCGAGACCATCGTCGATCTGCAAGATCCACACATCATGCGAGCCTCCCGTAAACGTGAGATTGCTGGAAATGGTGACACCGGATGTCCACTTGTATACGCCAGGCCGAAGCGTAAGGCCGCCGATATTTCCAGCGTGCTTGTTGAGGGACGTGGGTGTCCTACCAGCGGCATCCGTGTACGCCGTTCCCATGTCTAGCACAGCATTCGCCAGTCTCTTAGAATTGGTAATATTGCACGGCGACGGACCAAGGGCATCGACCGAGATAATCTTTCCCGTGACTTCGGCGCAGGATATCAGGTCAGCAGCACCGGTGATGGGGCTAGTGCCGACATTCCCCGTTATGGCCGAAGCCGGGACATCGGTAATTCCCGTTTCAGTCAGAATAGCAAATCCGCCAGCCCCTCCAAGGTCTACCTTTGGAGTGACCTGACTAAACAAGGGATAGTCGTTGTCATTGCTGATGCCGCCCGCGTCAGCGGCAGGCGCAAAGAGTAGAACGAGGGGCAGTATGGACACCGCGCATAGCAACACAGTACGACGTTCAAGTTTCGCATTGTTTTTCATGGAAAATGTCTCCTCAAAGACCTTACCGGCAATGCCGCACCGCGAGGATCGCCGCAGCAGGCCAGGATGTCATTGAGAGGTCTATGCGGACGTCAGGCCAAAGTCTGAGCTCAATTATACAATGTGTTGTTTATTTTCTCTATCTAGGGTTAGTGGTTGCGGGAAGAACTGCACTAGAGGCGCATACGATTTTAACCAGGACCTTGTCTACCCGTCCGCCACAAGATTCGCGGAGCCCAGCCACGCGTCGGCGGCGATACCATTATTGTCGCGCAAATGCCCAAGCCAAGCGCGCCGGATGATCCTACATGAATGAGAAGTAAGACCTGATTGGTGCCCCTGCGAGTCGCGGTATGACTAATGCGAACTGGCATAGTGCGTCGTGCATCTTATGGTGAAATCGAAGCTCAGAGTTCAGATCTTACGTCAGGCCTCGCCTCAATGGACCGCGCCGCTCGCTGGCTCCAGGTCAGCCGTGTGCATTCGGCGTCGACGGTTTTCGAATCCGTTCGAGGGCTTTGCCAACGAGGGGTCGTTACCAGCGGGAGCCGATCAAACTGGGCTGGAGACTGCTAAGGCGGCAGCTTTTGTGGGTACGATAAATACTATGGTCCCCGGCTTGGCGTCAGATATTTTGACCTGCGCTTGCAGCTGGCTGGTCAGCGCTTGAACGATATTCGTGCCGAGCCCAGGTTTGGCTCTCGCGCCGTCCGCGGGCATTCCAACGCCGTTGTCGGTTACCGATAGCGTCCAATTGGGACCATGAGACTGGTAGTCCACCTTGATCTTGCCGTTGCGGTCTTCCGGAAACGCGTGCTTGAGAGCGTTGATCACCAGCTCGGTGACGATCAGTCCCAGGCTTACAGACACATCCGCGGTTGTGACGCTGTCATCGACATTCACATCGAGCGACAGTTGATTGTGGTCGCGGATCATCGATGCACCGATGCTGTTGCACAGCGTGATAAAATATGGCCGCAATTGGACATCGGACACGCTGGAGGCAGAGAGTTGTTGCTGCAGGGCCGCGACCGACATGACCCGTTTGTGGGCGTCGTTGAGGTGGCTTCTGGTCTCCTCGGACTGTACTTTGCGCGCGCTTTGTAGCAGCACGCTGGCAATGATCTGAAGGCTGTTGGCGACCCGGTGCTGAAGTTCCTGGAGAAGAACCGCCTTCTCCTTCAGCATATCGTCTTTGAGCCTCTCGGCAATGCGAGCCTCGGTGACATCGGACACCGATACGAGTAGCCGGACATTTTCCCCATTTCCGTATTCAAGCTTTTGGGCGTTCACGACCAGGCGGCGGGGGTCTCGGCCCTGGTGCTTGAGATCGATCTCATAGCTGTCGACTGCGGCATAGCCGGTTGCCGTCGCTTCAAGAAGCGCCGTGAGTTGGGGGATATTCCACTCGCCCGATCCAAGCATACGAAGATGAATACCTATCACCTTGGCCGGATCGACCTGAAACGCGTTGCAAAACGACTTGCTTGCGGCAAGCAGGGTAAGATCTTCGTCGAGCAAAAGCACTGGCGCCGTCGAGGAGGCGATGACCGCCAGCGCGAGACTAAGAGTGACATCTAAATGCGTCGTCATTTGGGGAGCCATGGCTGCCCCTTTCAGAGGCGGTTGTTCTCATCGTCGAGAGCTAGGTACTTATTCCGGTTAGTTACACTCCATATGGTCGAGGACGCTCTATTCGCGGTCGGGGAGGCGTGCAACGCCAACGGACCCATTCAAATAGACTCAGAGAGATCCACGCCAAGGAAGGTTTGGCTGATGTCACGATCCGAGCCGACCCATAAAGGGTTTGTCCTCAACGCATGACGCACCACAGGCCCGTTAGCACCTTCACGAGGGTTCGCGGCAAGTTTCTGCCAGCTGATAAACTCCTCCAAGGAAAGACGATAGTGCTCGCTTGCCTGATCGAAGCTCAGCATTCCGACTTCAACTGCTCTAACAACGAGTATCTTCCGGATTGCATACCACCGCCGCATATTCGGCGCTGGAAGGTCAGCGAGCGTCAGTTCGAGTGGATTCCTTCCGGTGAGATGATGTTTCTTAGCTCGTCCCATAGTCGTGTCCCTTCATACCGAGGGTAGCCCTATTGGAATCCTCAATCCTGAGGTGACAAATTTTGCTCACAATCCGGCTCCATCTTGAAACTTGGTTTCGGAAGAGCTAATGCGCTGGAGAACTGAGCCCTGATGTCGTTCGATGCCGGCAGATCGGCATTTACCGTTTGATGTGCGGCTGTTCGTGAAGAACCAGATTCAATAGCGACTTGTGAACTTCGATGCCGCCTTTGTGACCGCCGTCGCCATTGTAATCGATGAAACCCAATTTGCGAAATTTGTTCATAAAGAAACTGACGCGCGATCTGGTTGTCCCGATCATTTCCGCAAGCGTTTCCTGGCTGATCTTCGCAATCAGGGGCGTCGGCTCTCCCTCCTTGCCGAAATTGGCCAGCAGCAGGAGCAATCGCGCGAGACGCCTTTCGCTGGAGTTGAACAATTGATCCACGAGATCTGCTTCGACGCGAATGGTCCGACTCAGGA
>CAZCJI010000025.1:0-15663 GCA_964498625.1 uncultured Rhizobium sp. | reverse complement strand
GACGAAAACCAGATGCTTGGTGCCCGCGTCGCGCAACGCGCCGATCATCTCGGCGAAGTCTTCGCTCGTCATGCCCTTGCCCTTGGCGTCGAGGAGGACGACCTGCGCGCCATCCGGGATACGCGCGGCGAGACGCTCGGCCTCATCCTGCATGCGTTTCGCGGTGTCGCGATTTTTCGAGACGGCGATCTCCTCGACGACGACATCGCGCACACCCAAGCCGCGCCCCATGTTCTTCGCGCGGGTCGTGAAATCGTCCGTCAATGCGCCTTCGGATGTTCCGCGAGCATGGCCGACGCAGAGAATAAGAAGGCGCATCTAGTCCTTCAGCCTTCGACAGGCTCAGGGCGAAGGTTTCCCTCATGCTGGGCCTGCCGAAGCATGAGACAGCTAGCGAGACGCGCGGGCGCGCGGGGACTCGTCCACCGACCACATGCCCTCGAGATCGTAGTACTCGCGCACTTCCGGGCGGAAGAGATGCACGACGACATCGCCGGCATCGACCAGAACCCAGTCGCCCTGACGCGCGCCATCCACCGGCCGCGTGCCATAGCCCGCTTCCTTCAGGCGCCGCGCCAGGTGCTCCGCCATCGAGGCGACATGGCGCGACGAACGCCCCGTCGCAATCACGATCGCATCGCAGAACGCGGCGCGACCGGTGAGGTCGATGGTCGCGATGTCCTCGGCCTTGTCGTCGTCCAGCGATTTCAGGATGCGGGTGAGCAGCGTCGTTTCGAGGGCTGGCGCCGCTTTCTTTTTCTTGGGAGCGGCTTTCTTCGCTACGGCCTTCTTCGGCGCGCGCTTGGCGGCGCCGGTCGTCTTCTTGAGGGTCAGGTCAGATACTCCACGCTTCGTGGGTTGAGATTAGCACGGCGGAATCACGCTCACCAAGGCCTCACCGGCCGCGGATTTGGCGCGAATCGCGGTCGAGCTTTGCGCATTGCGCCTGCCGTCCAGAATGGCGAAGGCCGGCGGCGTTGCCGTCACCAAAGTTTCGTCGCGGCGGCGCGCGGCGAAACGCTGGATCGCCTTGGAATGAAGCGCAGCCAGAATCGTTCCCGGGCGCTGGATCACCGCGATCGGCACGCGCGCGACGATCTCTTCCCAGTGTTTCCAGCGGCGAAAGATCGCGAGATTGTCGCTGCCCATCAGCCAGACGAAATGCACGCGCGGGAAGCGGCGCTGCAGCGCCTTGAGTGTGTCGATGGAATAGTGCGTTTGGGTGCAACGCTCAAGATCGGCGACAACGATGCGCGGATGGTGCGCCAATCCCCGCGCCTGACGCACGCGCGTTTCGAGCGATGCGAGGCCGGCACGACCCTTCAAAGGGTTCTGCGGCGTCACCAGCCACCACACATAATCAAGCTTCAAGCGCTTCAGCGCGACCTCGCTGACATAGAGATGGCCTTCATGCGCGGGATTGAACGAGCCGCCGAGCAACCCGATGCGCAATCCGTCAGCGACAGGCCCCGGCGGCTTTATCCAGTGACAAGGCTCGCGCTTGAGCTTCACGGCACCCAGCTGCGCGCGGGCTTCGCGACCGGTGCACGATTCCCGGTGCGGCTCTTCACAACGATCTTTGCGAGCGCGCGCAATACGTCCTGGATACCTTCGCCGGACACGCCGGAAATCGCGAACACCTTGTGCCCAAAGGCTTTCTCCAGCGACGCCAGTTTGCGCGCGAGTTGCGGTTTCGGGATGGCGTCGATCTTGTTGAGCGCGACGATTTCGGGCTTGTCCTCCAGCCCATTGCCATAAGCCTCGAGTTCACCGCGGATTGTGGTGTAGGCCTTCGCTATGCCGGTCTGCGTGCCATCGATCAGATGCAGGATCGCGTTGCAGCGCTCAGCATGGCCGAGGAATTTGTCGCCGAGGCCCACGCCTTCATGCGCGCCTTCGATCAGGCCCGGGAGATCGGCAACGACGAAATCGGTCTCGTCGATGCGCACGACGCCAAGCTGCGGCGCCAGCGTCGTGAACGGATAATCGGCGATCTTGGGCCGCGCTTCCGACACGCGCGACAGGAATGTCGATTTGCCGGCGTTCGGCAATCCGATCAGCCCGACATCGGCGATCAGTTTGAGCTTCAGGATGATCGTCTTCTCTTCGCCGGGCTGGCCGGGATTGGCATTGCGCGGCGCCTGGTTGGTGGCGCTCTTGAAATGCGCGTTGCCGAAGCCGCCATTGCCGCCGCGCAGAAGCTGCACACGGTCGCCGACATGGGGAAGATCGGCGATGAGGGTCTCGCCGTCTTCCTCATAGATCTGCGTGCCGGGTGGGACCTTCATCACCGAATCGTCGCCACCGGCGCCGGTCATCACCTTGCCCATGCCGTGCTGGCCGTTCTTCGCGGTGACGTGCTGCTGGTAGCGGTAATCGATGAGCGTGTTGAGATTGTCGACCGCCTCCGCCCACACATCGCCGCCGCGGCCGCCATCGCCGCCCCACGGGCCGCCATATTCGATGAACTTCTCGCGCCGGAACGCGACGCAGCCATTCCCGCCATTGCCGGAGCGGATATAGACCTTGGCCACGTCCAGAAAGCGCATCGAACAGTCCTCAGGCCGCTTGTCGCTGGCCGAATTCGGCGCGGCTCATCGTCACCAGATTACATAGCACGCTCCCGCCCCGCGCGGCGCTGTCGCGCTGATCGCAGCCATTGGGCCGGAAGCCGAGCTTTTCCAGGACATGGCCAGAGGCCGGGTTGTCGTGAAACCAGCCGGCCCAGATCTGTTCGGCGCGCAGGTTGCGGAAACCGAATGCCAGAACCTGCGCGGCGGCTTCGGTAGCATAGCCCTGTTTCCAGTACGGCTTGCCGATCCAGTAGCCGAGCTCGAAGCCTTCGTCGCGGAGATGCACGCCGCACATTCCCACCATCGCACCATGGCTCTTCCGCGTGATCGCGAAGGTGAAATCGGTGCCGGCGGCGCGCCCGCCTTCTTGGCGGCCCACGAAATCGCGCGCGTGCTCCTCCAGATAGGGAAACGGCGCGCGTGAGAGATTCTTCACGACATCCCAATCGTTCATCAACGTCGCGATCGCCGGCACATCCGACTCCTCAGGCTCCCGCAACAGCAATCTCAAGGACTCCAACTGAAAACTTGGCATGACGATTCCCTCCTTCGATGAGGGAAACAAAAAAGGGAGATGGCGGACCATCTCCCTCATCCCGAATGGGCCGCCAATGAGTGGCGGCCTCTTCCAAAAGCCGCCTATTTTGCCGCGCTTTTCGCAAGCATCGCGTCCGTAACGACCGATACGAACGTGCGGCGCTTGTAGCCTTCGCGGAACGACACTTGCCCTTCGCAGAGCGCATAGAGCGTGTGATCGCGGCCCATGCCGACGTTCTCGCCCGGATGGAACTTGGTGCCGCGCTGACGCACGATGACGTTGCCGCCTTCGGTCTTCTGACCGCCGAAAATCTTCACGCCCAGCATCTTGGGGTTGGAGTCGCGACCGTTGCGGGACGAACCGCCTGCTTTCTTGTGTGCCATGACGCTAGTCCCTAACCCGCGTGAATCTCGGTGATCTTCACTTTCGTGAAGTGCTGACGATGACCGCACTTGCGGTGTGTGTTCTTGCGGCGCTTCTTCTTGAACGCGATGACCTTTTCGCCGCGGCCGTGTTCGACGATTTCAGCGGTCACGGAAGCGCCGGAAACCAGCGGCGCACCGGATTTCGGGCTGTCGCCGCCGAGCATCAGGACCTCGCCGAACGTGATCTTGCCGCCGGCGTCGCCGGCGAGCTTTTCCACGCTCAGGACGTCGTCCTTCGCCACTTTGTATTGCTTGCCGCCCGTGCGGATCACCGCGAACATGCTTAAGTCCTTGAATTCATGAGGCTATTTTGTGCAAATCAAGACTTTCCCGCGAAGCCTCATCCGCAAGAGCCGCGCAATATACTTAGCAAGGCTCAGGGGTCAAGGCCGATCATCGGCGATAATGCCGGGCCATCCAGCCCGCGCCGGTCTCTGGATAGAGCCGGGCGATCCTCTCATAGACCGGACGGAGCTGAACCTTGAGGATATCGTACACGGTGGGCGGAATCTCCAGGTCTTGGCCGACATGGACCGGTTCCGCGGCCTTTGGAAACAGCGCACGGTCGAAGCCGACGCCGAGAAACGCGCAGATCTTTTCCAGAACCGCAAGCGGCGCGGCCGCGATGTCGTCCGTGAACACAGGAAGAAGCCGCTCGTGGCCCACCTGCGCGCCCCATTTCGCGACGGCCGCGGGATAATCGGCCCTGAGTACGGTATCGCTATCTTCGGCGTAGCCCTTGAGAATCTCCAGATCGTCGATGCCCCGGTTGCGCATCGTCATGCGCATGTGGGACCAGCTTCGGTCGATCGGATCGCGCATGAGAAACAGGACTTTCAGCGCGGGCGACAAACCGATGGCGTGAGCAATGCCTTCCTCCGGCAGCAGGAAATAATCGGAGGATATCTCCCCGCAAACCTGATCCGGCGCGGCGTACGCGAAGATGCGTCCGTACCAGTCATCGCAAAGCGTTCCGCTCGCGATCGCCGATAGCTGGGCGATGTAGGCGTAGTCCCAATCCTTCGGCATCTTGTTGCGGACGTGACGCTTGAGCGCGCCGGTGGATTTCTGCGTCCTCGCCTTTGTGCTCCAACGCCGCGCCTGCTCGATATAGAGCTCGTTGAAATATTGAAGCTCCTTGATCGGGGGAAGATAAATGGACGGATGGTTGCGAAGATTCTGATCGAGCCAGGAGGTTCCGGATTTATGCGCGCCGATGCAGAGAAAATCTGGAAAGCGATAGACCGGCGGTGCGATGGCGCGACGCGTTGGCGTGTCCTGCAGTGTCTGCCCCTTCTGCTGCTTTTCGGCCCGAAAATCGAGTTCCACGAACGGGCATCATGGTCACACAGCCGAGTCGCGGAATTCAAGGGCGGCGCTCGCGCGCGCTGCAAATCCGGGCGGAACGTCAAATACTTGACGGAGCGCGGCTTATCACCCTAAGCCAGTCGCGCAAATACTGCGGAATCTCGCCATGGCAATCAAACTTCTGTCCGTGCCGTCTGACAGTACGCAACAGAAAGCGTCATCCGCTGGCGGACCTGGTTCAGAGGTAGCAGGATTGGCATCGCTCTTGATCGCCATGAATAGAATTTCAAATCGGCTTCAGCGGGCCGCCTCAAGTGTCAGACAGGATCTGACGACCAACGATTGGCTCCTTCTGCAGTGCTTGCAGCAGCAATCGCCGCTGTCGATGGCAGAAGCTTCGCGGACCATTGGTCTTAGCCAGCAGCGTGTGCATCAACAGGTTGAGCCGCTGAGCACTGCGGGATTCATCTCTGTAAATGGCGAAGGAACCACGAAGGAGTTGTCTCTGACAAAGAGCGGCAAAGAACTCGTTCGCGAGCTGGAAGGCGCTTTTAGGCTCGCACTTGCGGCCGGCGAACAGCCCATGCCGACGGGCCCGATAAATTCCGCTCAACTGAGCACTCGAAAAATCATAAAAGCGCTAACGCCGCCAAAGGCTGCGAAATAGCCCGCATAAGCCGTGCGGCTTGTGATTTCCGTATCGCTCTAAAGCGCCGATCTAACCGGCCCGATTCGATGAGCCTCCAGCCGAACCGCGCTGCGCCAGCTTAGCCTGCTGCGCCTGTTTAGCCTGGAGCGTACTTTCGATCCTGAGCGCCTGCTTGAACCAAATTTCAGGCCGGCCATCGATTTTGTATTTCGAACGGAGCCGGTCTATTTCGATGCCCGCGATCTCGTAGTCTTTATCTATGCAGTGTTGCCAAAGCCTGACGACTTCCATCATCGGCTTACTATGTGTTGATGACTTGTCGATAAGCCTGTCCAGCAATTCCAACCGCTCGCTCTTGGCAAGATCGTAAGCGCGCATGCGCGCAATTTTTTCGGGCGACAACTCCTGCTTCAGTTGCCAAACGCGACTTTGAAACTCGACGTGTTCGTCCAGCAATTCGAATTCATCGCCGAAGAACTCCATGCCTATATGAATATACGGATGCCAACAGTGAAAGTAGTCTTGGTGTACGACAACAGAAACACCCGGTATCAAAGACGGAAAGAACTCTCCTATCGCGTGCGCGTTAAGCTTCGCGGACTTTGCGACGTCAACAAACAGTATCTCAATAGGATCGCCATGCCATTTGTGACCAAGGAAGTCGCCAGGATAAGCCGCAATTAGCTCGCGATAGGATTCCGTCTGTTCGTTGAAGATATCGAGATAGGAATCGCCCTCCTTTGCCGGTCTAAAACTGCTTTCGATGTATTGAACGACATATTTGTCCACCGCTTTGAAATAGTCATAAGCGTGAACTATCGGCCGATTCCCAAATGTCTTGTGGCCGGCGTCAAAAGCACCGGCCGCAAAGCAAAGTGTCGATGCGCCGAGGAACGAACCCGCATCCACGATGCAGCCAAGACCGGTGAGGCGATTTTTGGCGAGCCAGTAGAAACATGACCGCTCTTCTGGCCCGATCATCCCCTTTGGCTTCATAACGATCTCGGGAATGTTCTCGCTCTTTTTTGTCCAGGGTTTCCAAGGCACCTTGGGAGGAGAGACTTTTTTTGCCGCTTCGAAAGGCGAAGGTGCGGTCTTTGCCCAATCGAGCAGACTTGCCCCGACAGAAGTCTCGCGCATCGCGCTTTCAAAAGCATCCCAATTCGCAACTCTGTCTTGATATCGCGACGTGCGGTCCTGCTTCTGAATAGGATTGGCCTTTGGCTTGACGCTGACGGTATGCAAACCCGCAGCGTCCAGCTTTAAGAAAATGTTCTCTGTGACTTCCCCCTCGTCCGGATTGTCGATATCGTTCTCATATGTGAAATCAATTAACTCGTGTCCTGCGGCATCCGTCTCCGCAAAAATCCAATCATGCCAGTCCTTCATTTGCCGGCACCAAACCGAGAATTCCCTATGATCCAGATCCGGCTTTATGTCGGTGGTTTCGAGTCGCGTATAAGCGCCTGCTCCCTTTGCCTTGATGCCTGATATGTAGCTTTCGATGGGCGTTCTTCGAAGAAGAGCGAACGCCATGTCCGAGCGACTGAGCAACTGCTGCTTGATCGTTTCCCGCTGAAGGTGAAACGCGAATATCTTGAACGCTACGGGCTTGCGACTACCGCTTTCGTATAACGACTCGAGCGCCCTAGCGGGATTGACGCGCCTCCATTGCAGAAAGGTTTCGTCATCGACGACATACCCATCGCTTTCGTCTTTCAGACCAACCCAGTCGTTTTCGGTGAGACGGACGATCCACTTGTAGTGAAACAGCTCATGTTTCGCGTTCAGATCGGGAGATCTTCTGATAAGCTCGACAAGCCTCGAAGAACCGGTCCGGGGACTGGCAAATATGCAAAGAAAGCGGATATTCGACGCGGAATCGTTCATGAATCAGAGATCAACTCCCTCGCGTTTCCCGTTGGAGGTTTGAGACCCGTTCTATAACGGTTCTTTCCCAAGAGTGCCATTCGTCAGACGAACTGTGCCAGTGCGGATCGTCTACAGGCCGCTTTCAGTTCGTCAAAATTCTTCACCACTTCGTGCAACGGCGGCGTCAGCTTCTGCACGCGCGGATTGAAGGCCTTGCCGGATTTAGTGTGGAGGAAGGCGGCCAATGCGGACTCCAGCGGTCCGCCCTTGCCCAGGTCCGCGGCCACGCCTTCATAGGTCAGCTCGATCGTGGAATTCTTCTTGGTCCAGTCCTTGAACCAGGCCGTCTGCCGCTGCAACAGGCGCGCTCTGCGCACGATCTCCTTCACGGGCAGCGTATAGGGCCCAACCGCGGACGCATCGCCACGGGCCTGCCAGGAATGCCAGACCTTCCGCTTCTCCGCGACCATCGCGGAGACCGTCGCCTCGACGACATTCTCCCGATAGAGGTGAACGATCCCGATCTTGGCGCTTTCGCAGATTTTCATCAGCATCGGCCGCTCCAGGATCGGCCACCACCAATATTCGAAATTCTGGACATGGCCGTATTTGATGTCGGCCACGACGTTGCGCGGCGCACTCAGAGACAGCAAATGTTCGAAATAGGATGTTACGAAATCCCGATGCGCCTTTGGCGTGGGCTCCAGAAGATATTTGGGATCGCGGACGATGGCGTCGTATTTGAAGCGGTAGAACGACTCGGCCGCCTTCGTGGGCTTCAGGGCATCGGCGTTGCAGACCTCGTCGAAGACCCGGAAATCCGCGAGCATGCGCAGGAATTCACCGACAAAGTGACTTCCGGAGCGTTCATGCGACAGCAGGATGAATGCATTCGCCAAGATGTTATGTCCCGATCCCCAAACCCATCGCTATCGCTGTTCCGCGTGGCTCGCCGCGAAAAGCTCTTTGGAATTCCGCCAAAGCCATGCCCAGCCCCGGCCCCATTCGAGCTCGTCCCAGCCGCGCTGGAACATCTTGTTGCGCACAGCGTCCGGCTCCAATGCGAAGCCGCGGACCGCCGCCCAAAGTTCCGCCTCCGATCCCGCCTTGAGCGGCATCCCGTCGCCGCGCAGCGCGCGATGCATCCCGATCCCGGAGCACGACACCAGCGGAACGCGCAGCCGCTCTAGCACTTCACGGCACAACAGCAGACCCGGACGCCCGCCTGAAAGGTCGAGCGCGAAATGCGGCCGCGGTGCGCGGTATGCATAGAGCGAGGCCACGAACGCGTCGGCGCGCATGGCCGGCGCCGATATATTGGGCGTCTCGACGCGCGGGTCGTCTTCGAGACCGCAGATGACCAGCGGCTCCAAGCCCCATGCCGTCGCCATGCTGGCCGCCATCGCCACGACCGCACTGCCGGGCCGCCCCAGCAGAGCGACGGTCCTGCGCTCCCGAACAAGGCGCGCGGCGCGAACTTTTGCCGGCGGCGAAGCCAGAAAGATCGGAAGCGGCGCGGCCGATGGCCCAGGCGCGGAAGCAAAGACGCGCTTGAACCTCTTGTCCGCCAAACCGGGCGCCGGCTTTCCCTCCGTCCACGCAATCACTTCATCGCGCGAAATGACGACTGTTTCCGGCAGAACCGCGGACATCAACGCCGGATGAAGTGCTTCGGCGATCAGGAGTTTGGGTTTCGCATGCGCGAAAAAGGCCGCAACATTCGCGACGTCCGCCGAAAGCCGCGCAAGTGCCCCGCGCATCTCCTCTGCATCGGGCAGATCGCTCGCGACGAGGACACGATCGAACCTGTCGATCGATTGCGGATGCGAAACGACATCGTGGGCCGATCCGCGCACGACCAGGACGGTGACCTGGCCGAGCTGGCGCAGATTCTCATGCACGGAATTCAGAATGTGGCTGAAGATACTTCCCGTCACGAACGCGCGCGAGTCGATAGCCAGCACGATCGAGGATGCGGCCGCACGGCTGCGCGCGATCGTTTCGTTGAAGGAGGCAGTTATGTTTGCGCCCGTCTTGGCGTGCGATACCGCTGAGGCTTTGGCCAGCGTATCGAGACGTTCGCGAGGCGCGAAGGAAAGCTCCACCAGGGCGTTCGCCAAGTCCTCGAAATTGCCCAGCGCGTGCAGCGGATCGGTGGGCTCATAGCCTTCAAAGGCATGCGAAAGAGACAGCAACGGCAGGCCGAGCGATATCGCTTCGCCGGCCTTGATCTTAAGCCCGGTCGAGGCACGCATCGGCACGGCGACGCAATCCACCGTTCGATAAAAATCCTCGACGCTTTCCACCGGACCGCGCAGTTCGACGAACGGGCTGTCCAGCCCGTTGAGAAGCTCGCACACGGTACCCGCGATGACGATTCTGACCGGTGCGAACGCGGACGCGAAGATCGGCAGCGCAATGTTCAGGAATTCCGTAATGTTGATTCGGTTGATGTTGTTGCGCGCACCGATGATTCCGACCCGCAACACGCCGTCCGCATCGGGCACCGCGCGTTCGAGCGCGCGCCCGGGATCGAGATGCTGCATCGTGAGCACCGGCGTCGGCGCCATGCGTTCGAACAGCGCCCGCTCTTCGTCCTTGATCGCCCAGACCAGATCGGCGCGGCGAAGCGCGACCGCCTCCTCGGCGTCCGTTGTGTGGAAAAATTCGGGACCAAGCCCGAGGGAGGCGAGCATTTCGCGGCGCCCGGACACCTTGTCATGCGTGTCCAGGATCTTGAACGTCCGCGGCGGCGCGAATTCCAGCGCCTTGCTGAGCCAGGAATAGTTCACGATGAAAATATCGAAGGACTGCACCGAAAACAGCCAGCGCAGAAATTCGCCGATCGCCGCGTCGAACCATTCGTCGATGCGATGCTCCTGTTGCTCCGGGTCGGTGTGGAGCGGCCGCGTCGGGCCGACCGTGTAGTACTGATCCCAGCAGTCGCGCATCGCGCGCTCCGCGTTGACGGGAAGAATTTTCCGCCATTCCAATTCCGCGGGATAGTGAACGAAGGTCAGATGCGCGCCCTCATCGCAAAATCTCTTGCAGATCTCGAAGATGCGCTTGCGGTTTCCGTAGTCCTGGGGGTGCGTCGGCGTTGGCGAAAGCACGAGCACGCGCTGACCGGCACAAATACCAGATGCCCCCACTGCCCGCACTGGTGTCAACTCCCGTCCACGCCGCGAAACCCGGCAAGCAGGGCGAGCGTGAAATTGTAGAGCGCCGATATTTGCATCTGAAACATATCCGGATCCTGCTGCTCGACATAGAGGCCGCGGGGCGTGCGATACTGCGCCGGCAGCTTCGCATAATAGTTCGTGACGCCGCCCCAATATTTGGGTGCGTTCTCGAACGCGCGCGCCGGATCTGCGAGATAATCCGATACGGCCTGCCACGCGGCCCGGCGGCGAAACCAGGACTGGGCCAGACGATCCGCGGGAACCAGATGTTCGACCACGGCTTCCGGCACATAGATCAGTCGCGCGCCCTGAGCGGTCATCCGTTCCACGACATCCGACTCGTCATTGGAAAGCAGCGCGTGCCCTCCCTGCTTGCGGCCCAGATGGACCGGGAAACCGCCGACTTTGTTCAAGGCTTCGACGCGAAAGGCGATGTTTGTTCCCGCAACCCACTCACCCTCTGCCGCAAAACGCGCGGCGCCGCCCCAGTTGACCACAGAGACATAGCCAAGAAGATTTTCCGGAAGCCACGCCGGACGAGGCATCTCCCAGAGCGGGTCCACACGGCCACCGACAACGCGTGCCGCCTCTCCGAATTCGCCGAAGCTTCCGAGCAACGCCTGAAGCCATGACGGGCTCGCGATGGCGTCGTCATCCATGAAAGCCACGAAAGGCGCGCGCGCCATGTGCGTTGCCACGTTGCGCGCGTTCGAGAGCCCCGGCGTCTTTTCGATCACCCATTTGAGATTGGGTATCGCAAGGAAAGGAACCGACATCGCCTTTGACTTGTCGCGGTCCGGCGAGTTGTCGATCACGAGAATTTCGAAATCCCCGTGATCCAGCGTTTGCTGGGTCAGGCTCGCAATGGCCTTCGGCAGAAGATCGTAGCGGTTATAGGTGCAGATGGCCGCGGTAATGCGAGGTGTCGTCATTGCTCAACCAGAAATCCGGACATTAGGATCTTGCGGTGGCGAAGCCCAATTCATCCGCGCCGCCCGCGCGCTGTGCGGCAGTGACCTGCCCCTTCGCCATACGCGGTGTGACGATGCCGGCAATGGCGGTGATTTTCGTCACTGCGACACCCAGAGCGCGCTTGTCCTCCGTGCCGGGCGGCACGATCGTCGCCGGTAGCAGGAATACGAGGTTCGTTGCCTCTTTGCCTTCGCGCGGCGAAATGACCGCGGTCGCGACAAAGCCGGGCGCGGCTTCATCGATGGACACCGGCACACTCTCGCCGTCCGCCAGCAGCGAGATGTTTTTCTGAACGTCGAAATCGATACAATTGAGGACGTCGAGACGCACTTCGACTTCGTGCGAACGGTCGATGAAAATGTCGAAGGAGAATTGCGGCGAAGGTCCGGTCCAGCGGAACGGCGTGCCGTCGGAGGTGTGTTCGACGGGGAAAAAGCCGTCCTGAAAGCGCAGCGCCTGGTCCGCTTCGATGGCGATCGCTTTTGGCAGCGGCGCGATTCTCGCCTGTTCCGTCTCAATCGCGAGCCAACGGTCGCGTGAGGCTTGATAGTTGGTCAGCGCAGTAAGCTCGCGTTTCAGAGCGCCGATCTCCCGGTTCAGACCCGTGATCTCTTCGATAATCCCCTTGACGAGATCTTGGCCGCGCAAGTCGAGCAGCCTTTGCAGACGCGTGTTCAGGCTCTCCGCTTCATTCATCACCCGATTCGCCTTTCATCGGCCGGACGCCACTCCCCAAAGCGATTCCCGGGACCTCAAATCGGATCAAGGACTAACAGGACCGCTCTCTTTTCACAAATCGCCATTCGCGACATGCGAGAACGGCCACCACGTGCGCACTACCCACGCGATGAGGCACAGCGCGATCCAACCCACGATCCAGCCGAGGATGAAATCCGGCCATGGCAACCGCCATGCGGCAATCACGGCGACCGCGGCAGAAGCGATTTCCATCAAGGGATAAAAGGATGAAATCCTGCTTCGACAGGTCCGGCAGCGCCTGTTTTGAAATACCCAGCTCAGCACGGGCACCAATTCCGATGGCCCAAGCAGATGGCCGCAGGAAGGACAGGCGGAACGCGCCAGAACGATCGGCTGACGTTTCGGCAGACGAAGCACGGCCACCGCGAGGAAACTGCCGACAAGCAGACCGATGATGCCGGACAAGATCAGAAGCAACGGAAGCGCCTAAAACCCAAACAATTCGTTTGATCAAGTGGATTTCTGACAGAAATAAAGTAGCGTTTTTCAGGATCGCAGCTCTTTCCAACCCAGCCATGCCTGCTGATGCTCAGCAATTCTTCTGGGCAGAAACGCTGCGGCAGATTCGAAATATAGGTTGAGCCGGTCTTTTGAACGTCTGGATAGGCAGAAGTTTCGAACGCGTGCATGCGTGCCTCCGCACTAGGCGAAAGATTTGAGCGCGAAAGAGATTCCCGCCGAAGATCGCTCTAGAGGCCATAAAGGCTCGCCCATTTCTTTCCCTGCTCGCCAAAAACCACGGCACTATCCCGAAGCTCTTCGGCGAAGAAGTCAACCAACGCCGCCTTGATCGCGTCAGGCATCGAAAGCTTCACGCTTTGGGCCTTTCGATTATGACCCGGCAAAAGCGCTCCGCTGGGCTTCGATGGGTCGGCGCCCAGATATTGCAGAACTTCCCGGCGCACCACATCGGGTTGGCTGGCGATATCGTCCAGGAAATAGTGTCGAAATGCCACGTCTGGTGCATGTTCCCGCCATCGCGCAACGACCCGCGAAGGAAACGAAACGTCGCGAAGCCGCGCCCAAAGAGCCTTCTTGGACCTCGAAAGGGTTGCAAGAAATTTTTGAGGATTGTCGAGAAGAGCATCGTCAAAATTGCCAGCACGGTGCCACATCGAAATATGCGACCAGATGCGGGCGATAGGATCGCGGACCAGCATGATAATTCTGATACTGGGCAACTCTCGCGCGATGCTCTTAACGACATCGTCCGTCAGGGAACTATAAGCGGGCGTGATATCGCCCGTCAGCAGATCGCCCTTGTAACGGAAAATCTTGGTGTAAGACTGGAGATTCAAGGCCTCTCCGCGGTTGGCTTCCATTTCTTCGAGAAACTGAATATCGCGGTCGTCCCAGGGCCGGCGCTGCGACAGTCTTTTCTCCAGCTGTTTCGAGGACGTGCGAATGTGGTCAAGAAATTTGCGGGCGTTTCCCGCCCGTAGATGTTCCCGGTCCAGGTAGTGGATTTCCTTGAGAGGCGGCATCCAGAAGTCCGGGTGAAACTGCAGCTGATCGAAAAGCCAATCCGTGCCGGCCTTCGGCATGCCAACGCAAATGAAGTCAGGTCCCTGAAGTTGTGACATTTAGGGTTGGTCTCTCAGAAACGGGCTTTAGAGTTATCCTGCGCTCGCAGGCTCAGAACGCTATCGCGGCATTGCATCAACGGCGAGCCTTTGGGAGTAAATATACGTTTGTTCGAGGTTTGCCCAGAAGCACGCGGAAACACAAGCTTCGCCGCCAAAATGGCGCCGTGGAAATCGCCTGTACAATGTTCCGGCCGAGGCTTGCAGACTTTGCTGATCAGATGCTTTCAGGGTAATGGAAATTCCGGTTCGCATGCCTCAAACTCGCATGCAGCCAACCAATCGAGAATCCACAAAGGGATTCAAATGTCAGATTTTATCCACTAGCTTACCACCGGCGGCGGATACCATAGGAATACATATGGATTCTTCGAATTTTCTCAGGGGTGACGGACCGACACGGCGAACGATCAGATGCTGGTAATCTGTTATGGTATGGCCAAGTCGGGAAGCACGCTGGCATTCGAACTCGTGAAAGGCGTTCTTGAGAGCGCAGGATTCGAGCAGAAAAGAGTCCATGCGGCCGGGCTCAAGCCGAGAGCGCGCGCAAATTATCTTGTCGAGATCAGCCGGGAGACGCTGACCGAAATCATCGCCGCCATTGGCCCGGACCGCATAGTTGCGGTAAAAACACATCAGGACTGTCCGCGTGCGCTGTTCGGTTGGCTCGAAGACCTTCAACAGGAAAGGCAGCTCCAGGTCATAACCTCGTACCGTGACCCGCGCGACATTTCGCTTTCGCTGCGTGACGCCGGCGCCCACGCGCGCAGCAAAGGCGCACGCGGCTTTTCAACTATTCACGAACTCGATGATGCCGCGAAGCTGATCGAAAAAGCGATCGTGAAGTTTCGCAAATGGTCCTCACTGCATGGCGCGTTGCCTATCTACTATGACACCGTCGCCAACGCGCCCGATGACGCCATCAGCGTCATCGAGAAGGTTCTCGGCGTCTCGTCGGATCACGCAGCAGTCATCAAACATGCCTTCGAAGATGCTTTCACGCAGAAAAACAAGGCGAAGAGAAACCGCTTTGAAGAGGAGATGTCGGAAATCGAGAAGGCAGAAATGCATGCCCGGTTTGCGGCATTTATCGAAGTCTGCAGAGGCGATGCCAAGGAGTGGTTCGCAAGATGCCGCGCCGAGATGCTGCACGGCGCATAGCCGGCAAGGGCGGCGGTTTCGCAGACTTCGAAGTCAAGTACGCCGTCGCTGTGGAGCGTGCTCTGGACGCGACGTTGGGGGCACGGGTAAGTTCATCGATCAGCACGGGTGATTTGGAGCAGGTTGTGGATCTGTATTTACACATTGGCACGGAGAAAACGGGAACGACCTCCGTCCAAAGGTTCTTCAGGACAAATCGCAAGTTGCTGGCAAAGCACGCCATACTCTTTCCGAGTTCGCCTGGCCGTGAAAACCATTTGGGACTCACTGCCGCCGCGCTTCGGGAGCGAAAGTCGGGCGGCGATGTACGCGAGAGGGTCGGTCTCGACTCGGTCGAAGACGTGCACCAGTTCCGCGAGACGTTGAGGAATAATCTCAAGGCCGAAGTCGAGGCGGCGCTCTATACCAAAGCCATCATGTCTGGCGAGCATTGCTCTTCTCGTCTGGTGGACGATGACGAGATCGTCTGGCTGCGGGACTTTCTGAAGGAGTTTTTTTCAAAGATTTACATTGTCGTCTACCTCAGAAGGCAGGACGATTTTTTTCTGAGCACTTACTCAACGACGGTAAAGGGTGGCTCGACGAGCCTAATAGCCCTTCCCACCGGTGCAAATTTGAGCCGACGCTACGATTTTTGGCAG
>CAZCJI010000024.1:0-15808 GCA_964498625.1 uncultured Rhizobium sp. | reverse complement strand
CGCCTCTGACGCAGATTGAGATGGTCCCGGCGTTCAATGGCGATGCGGTGCCCGGCGACATGGAAACCCGCCGCGCGATTTCCCGGGCGCCGTTGTTCAAAGACGTTCTCAATCTTGAACAGATCGACACACTGACAAAACTGAGCAAGCCGGTAGATATTCGCGCCGGCACTGTGCTGATGAGCCAAGACGACGCTCCATCGTCCATGGTCATCATTCTGGAGGGCGCTGCCAGCGTCAATTTGAAGGGTACAGACGGCGTCAGCAGGGAAGTTGCGATTTCCGCCACCGGCGATGTCGCAGGAGAGATGTCCTTGATGACGGGATCGCCGCGTAGCGCGACCGTAGTAGCGTTGACATCCATGCGTGTTCTGGAGATCACCAAGGAAGCTATGGAAGACCTGCTTGGCGCCTCACCTGAATTGTTGGAACGATTCAGCCACATCCTTGCAAAGCGCCAACTGGAGCTGGATCAACTGACTCATCGCTTCGCACATCCCGAGAAAGTGCAAAGCGATCTGCTGACCCGCATGACCGCCTTCTTCTCGCGTTCATTCGGTGTGACCGCAAGAACTTGAATAGTCCCAGAACTCACCCTGCGTCGATTGACTAAGCTGTAGGCAAAAAAGAAGGAGGGACCGCCGTGAATACTGCGATAACGTCACTCCTGATCGTGCTGGTACTATTCCAGGCCAAGCATTTCCTCTGCGATTTTGTACTGCAATCGATCTGGCAAGTTAGCAACAAAGGAAACTACGGTCATATCGCCGGCATTATTCATGCCGGACTGCATGCCATCGGGTCCATCCCCGCGTTGCTTATCCTCACCCAATCGCCTGTATTTATCGCGGCGCTGTGTCTCGGCGAATTTGTCATCCACTATCATACGGACTGGAGCAAGGCACGGATCGACGCCAAGCTCGAATTGACCGACAAGGAATGGGCCTATTGGGTGATCTTTGGAGCCGATCAGTTTGTCCATCAACTCACTTACCTGGGAATGATCTACGTGCTGGAATCCGGGATGCTGGGAGCGGTTCTTAGATTGAATTGAAGTTCCGCCTCGCCGGAGCAAAACCCAGCTATTCGGGCCGCTGACCTTCAGCATTTGCTCGTGCCGGGCCATGAAGACTTCGCGAGCCCAATCCTGCGCAGTGCGGCCATGTTGCCCGTCATTGATTGCACGCTAGTATCAGGGTCACGTGGGGAATGACCGAGGGGCCTATGGCTAACGAATCAGACAGACAACCGTCGCTAGTCGAACGCAAGCTGGTGACGATATTGTCCGCCGACGTGGCTGAATACAGCCGCCTGATGTCCGAAGACGAGGAGCGGACCCTCCTGACATTCCAGGATTACAGCCAGACCTTCAGAGCCCTGGTCGAGATGCACCATGGGAGGATTTTCAACACCGCTGGCGACGCGCTCCTTGCAGAGTTCACCAGCCCGATCGAAGCCGTTCGCTGCGCCACTGACATTCAGGCAGCGCTGCGTACCCGCAACGATCTGCTCCCGCCTGCGCGGCAAGTTCACTTCCGCATCGGTGTAAACCTCGGCGATGTGATGATGCAGGGCTCCGACCTGCTTGGTGATGGCGTCAACGTCGCTGCGCGACTGCAAAGCACGGCTGAACCCGGGGGAATATGCATCTCAGGCACCGTGTATGACCAGATTCGCAACAAACTTTCTCTGAACATCGAACCATTGGGCGAGCGTCGATTCAAAAATATTCCCCAGCCGGTGCGAACTTTTACCATCGCGGCGACCGGTGACGATGATGGCGCGTCAGCTCCTCGCAAGAAGTCTTCCGAGGCTCGCGCATCACGGTCCAAACCAACCGTCCCCAGCCTTTCAGGCTTGTCCATGCCCGCGGGACTGCTGACCAAATTGACTGTCGCGGGACTTTCGTTGCTAGTGATTGCAGGGGGCTACTGGGCATACAGCACATACCCGCGAAGTCCGACCAGGCAAACAGAGAGCCATCCCAAACCGACTTTCGCGCCGATTGCGGTCACGAGCTTAGATAAACAATCAAGCGCGTTGGTCGAAGATGCCCAACGCATTCAGCGTCCCCAGAAAGAAATCGACAGTTTAACGGCTTCGAATAATGAGATCGCGGCCCTGGCCTCGCAGCTTCATGCGCTTGGCAAAAGAGCGGGCGATGAAGCAAAGGGGCGTTCGCTGGTTGCCCAGATGAGCAACATCGCCGTCGAAATGTCGCACAACGAGGCGACGGCACTCGCACACGCAGTCACGCAAGCGTGGCGGGGGCTGGAAAAACCGCCAGGGAAGACGATCGCTTCAGACGCTGCCGCCGCGATTACAGCTCTCCAACAGGCCAAGGCCAATGTCGATAACGCAGTCGCCGCCGCTCAGAATGAGCTAGACGGGGGTGCTGCGCTAAAAGCAACCAGCCAGGCCCTTGCCGACTATAAGGCGTTCACCGCAGCCTGCGACGCGGCAATGCCAACTTATGTCGCGGCACGGCGCAATGACTTTTCAGTGATGGCCACCGCAGCTCGAAATATTTCAGACAAGATCGTCGCGCTTAGCAGAGTCAAAAAGCCCT
Source organism: uncultured Rhizobium sp. (assembly GCA_964498625.1). Lineage (GTDB taxonomy): Bacteria > Pseudomonadota > Alphaproteobacteria > Micropepsales > Micropepsaceae > Rhizomicrobium. The sequence goes on along the minus strand of CAZCJI010000024.1, from coordinate 13,239 downwards.
GGCTGCTCGCATCGCGCGCGCGCAAGAATGCCTATCAGACACTCTCCGACAATGCCACGGAAGCACAGTCGCTAATCGCTCAGCTGGACGGACTTAATCTCCGAGCAGGCACCGCCAGCAGCCTTGGAAAAATGGACGTGGTCCTGGGCCGCGCTGCGGCGATCAAGGCCAATCTTAGCCGGCTGCTAGAAAGTTCGAACGCGGCCTTCATCATTTCAAATCAATAGGAGAAATCGGTTCGCGATCACAGCTGGCGGCCAGCACGATCAGGACTAAATTGCGAAGAGATTGCTAATGGCGAAGCAAATGGCTCTGGTTGCCCTTCTCCGGGCGCATTGCTTCAAGGAACGACGGTGTAAGTGCCATATCCCACTTCTTTCACAGTGACACCGTCTTGGGACTCGAATTCCCACCAGCAACTACCGCTGACTAGTGGATAGTTCAGAAAATAGATATCGCCCTCCGCAGCACCCTCAGCGTCTACAACCGTCTCTTCAAATTCCATTTCCTTTGGGGTGCTACATGACGAACCGGGCTGCTTGGGCAACAAGACCTTTTGACTCCAGTTCTTCTTGACGACAATGCCAATGCCGGGAATGGGGTTTGATTGCGCGCAGCCGGTGTGAATTGTGCCCCAAAGAGTCGTGACGGAGTCGTAGGTGAAGGTCGCCTCCCCACATTGTGCGCCCCCGGTAAAAAACTCGACATTGAATTGTTTGGTCTTCGGCACTGCGACTGCGCCAATGGCGGGCGCCGCGCTGGCAGAAAGCGTATACGCGCCTATGCAAAGAGCTATCGCAAACGACGCCAGAAATCCGATTGTCTTGTCCATGTGTTTGTCCCCCAAGTTACGGCAACAGTAGCATCTTCGCCGGTCCCGGAGCCAATTGATCCGGCAGTCCCAGATGGCACCGGGCCGGCCGCCGTAGGCCGAATATTGAAAGCAGGCGGATAATTTCTAGCTAGTCGGCTGAATTCGTCACGCTCGAAGGCGGGTTTAATATAAGAGATGGTAACAGTTTCCGACCGCCGTGAGCGGCAGTCCTTGGGCTGCGCTGTCTAAGATCTACCGCATCTCAGGTTTACCGCTGAGCGGTCTCTGGAAATCATTGCGCGATGAGGTTACGAAACCTCCTGCCGATCAGAGCCGAGCTAACAATGTCAGGGGCCGCAGATGCAGTTTGACGATGTTGTCCTCGGCCGCCGGAGCATCCGCGGTTACAAGCCTGACCCAGTTCCTAGGGCGTTGATTGAGGAGATCATCGGTCTGGCCATGCGCGCGCCGTCGTCGATGAACACCCAGCCTTGGAATTTCTATATCATCACCGGTGAGCCGCTTGACCGGATCCGCGCGGGCAACACCGAGCGTATGGTCGCAGGCGTACCGCAGTCGCGTGAGTTCCGCACGGGTCAGGCCTTTGTAGGTCAACACCGCGACAGGCAAGTTGGCGTTGCCAAGCAATTGTTCTCCGCGATGGGGATCGCACGCGATGACAAGGACAAGCGCCAGGACTGGGTGCTGCGCGGCTTTCGCCAATTCGACGCGCCCGTATGTGTGATCGTAACTTATGATCGGGTGCTGGACGGCAGCGACGATACGCCGTTTGACTGCGGCGCTGTCGCGACCGCCTTGGTCAATGCGGCCTGGTCTCGCGGGTTGGGCGCCGTAATCAATAGCCAGGGCATCATGCAATCGCCGGTCGTGCGTGAGCACGCCGGGATAGCCGACGATCAGGTTATCATGAAAAGCATTGCGCTGGGCTGGCCCGACGAAAACTTCCCTGCGAATGCTGTGGTGTCCGAACGTAAATCAGTCGATGAAGCAGCCGTATTTGTCGGTTTTGACGATTAGGTTCCTACGTTGTCAATTGTGCGGTTAACCACCAATCCCCAATTGCGCAATACGCACGGCTCCATTTTGTGCGCGGCACAGACGGACACATGCGCGCGCAACTCTCCTACATGGCAGGCGACGTAGTCGGTACACTCGAACGGAAATGACGCGCCAGACCTTCGTCTTCATCGCTACATCGAGTGAGAGAAAACCGCGCACGGCATATCGGCCGCTTCACACAAGAAATTGGGTGCCGCAAGGATTTAGGCTCGCTTTTCGATAACTAGTTGTTTTCAAGCATGGTCCGGTCGAAGGACGTTGCAGCGAGCGCCTCGACGAGAACGGCCGCCGGCCAACAGTGCGCAATAACACTTTTACACTATTGAATATTCAAAGCATGCAAACACTATTTTTCACAAAGTGCACTCGCACAAACATGTGAAAGCCCGCGTCAATAGCGGCGCACGGCGATCAGTTTTTGGACGTAAGGGAGGATTCGACTCACGATGATTTTCACGCCCGCCGGATTTGGATGGATGCCATCGGCCTGGTTGAGCTTAGGATTCAAAGCGACGCCATCAAGGATGAATGGATAGAAAAGCACGCCGTATTGTTTGGCGAGCTTTGGATAGATCGCATCGAACTGCGCCGCATACTCCGGACCGAGATTGCGTGGCGCGTGCATTCCGCAAAACAGGACAGCGACATGCGCCGCCTTCAGTTTGGCGAGTATCGCGTTCAGGTTTTTCTCGGTCTGGGCTGGTGCCAAACCCCGCAACGCGTCGTTTGAACCCATCTCGACAATCGCCGCCTGCGGCTTGTCCGCAAGCGACCAGTCGAGCCGGGAAAGACCGTCGGCGGAGGTATCGCCCGAGACGCCGGCATTGACGATCCTGGCATCGACGCCGACTGCTTTGAGCTTTTCCTGCAAGACGGTCGTGTATTCGGTGCCTGGCGGGAGGCCGTAACCCTGGGTAAGGCTCGTGCCAAACGCCAAGATTTTGACAGGCGCGGCGCATACCGATCCGGACGCCAGTGTCAGTATGGCCGCAACAATGACGGCAGCTCGCTTGAATCGGCTATTTCTCATGCCATATCGCCTAGTGTGCACGCCTTATATAGAGAGAATTGTCCCCCATGCAGCCTCCCGCGTCCGCGATCGTTCTGGAAGATGTGCGCCTGACACTGCCCAGCGCGGCGGGCCCGGTCAGCATCCTGAACGGCATATCGCTGAACGTTGCGAACGGAGAGACCGTTGCCCTCCTCGGCCCCTCGGGTTCGGGCAAATCTTCCTTGATGATGATCGCAGCGGGACTGGAAGCCGCGACCTCCGGCCGGGTGACTGTGGCCGGAACCGATATCACGCGGCTTTCCGAGGACGCTCTGGCGCGTTTCCGTCGCGGGCGCGTGGGTATCGTGTTTCAGTCTTTTCACCTGATCCCGACGATGACAGCGCTGGAAAACGTTGCGGTCCCGTTGGAATTGATCGGCGTGGGCGATGCTTTCGAACGAGCCAAGACGGCGCTCAATGCGGTGGGGCTGGGCGCGCGCGTCGAGCACTACCCGAGCCAGCTCTCGGGGGGCGAACAACAGCGCGTGGCGCTGGCCCGAGCCGTGGCGCCACAGCCGCAAGTGCTGTTCGCAGATGAGCCTACCGGCAATCTCGACGGCGCAACGGGCAAGGAAATCGCAGATCTGATGTTTGCGCTGCACGAAAGCGCGCGCACAACCATGTTCGTCGTCACGCACGAGGAAGCTCTTGCTCGTCGCTGCGGCCGTGTGGTGCAGCTTAAGGACGGGCGCATCCTGACCGACGAGCGCACATGAACATAACGCTCGCGTTCCGGCTGGCGGCGCGTCAGGCGCGTAGCGGCCTTTCAGGCTTTCGCATCTTCTTTGCATCGCTTGTTCTGGGCGTGATGGCAATTGCGGGCGTCGGCTCCCTGTCGGAAGCATTCTTGGCCGGGCTGGCACAACAGGGCCGGGTACTGCTCGGTGGCGACGTCTCAGTAGGTCTTGTGCATCGGGAGATAACAGCCGAAGAGCACGATTTCCTTGCACGATACGGGCGCGTTTCTAAGACCGCGTCGATGCGCGCAATGGCTTATGCGATGAAAGACGGCGCGGAGGGCGACCGCCAGCTCGTCGAACTTAAAGCGGTCGACAAGCTTTACCCATTCTACGGGCATGTGGAAGCGTCGCCCTATATCGCGTTGAAAGACGCCCTCGTGTGTAATGTCCCAACTTGCGGGGCGATTGTCGAAGAGACGTTGCTCGGCCGCTTGCACGTCGCGCGCGGCGACATGATCCGAGTCGGCACTCAGAATTTTCGCGTCAGCGCCGTGCTCGTGCGGGAGCCAGATCGCATCACCGGTGGTTTCAGTCTTGGCCCGCATGTTCTGATCTCCGACACCGCACTGAAGCGCACAGGGCTTGTTACCTATGGCAGCCTGATTGAATACGCCTATCGCATTCAGGCACCGCCATCGTTCTCCACAAATACGTTTCGCAGCGAGGCGAACCGCAAGTTCCCGAACGCCGGTTGGGAAATCCGCGCACGCGAGAATCCAACGCCAGGCACGCGCAGCTTCATCGATCAGGTCACGATGTTCCTCACGCTGACAGCGCTGACGATCCTCGCCATCGGCGGTGTCGGTGCGGGCCAAGCGATCTCAGCCTTCCTCGACCGCAAGCGCGAGGAGATCGCTATCTTCAAGAGCCTTGGCGCGGACGGCGCGTTGATCTTCACAGCGTTCTTTATACAGATCATGGCGATCGCCGTGCTGGCGGTCGTCGTTGGAGATATCGGCGGCGGCTTGCTGCCGTTCCTTGTCGAATATCTGTACGGCGCAAACCTTCCGATCCCCGCGTCCTTCGCAGTTTTTCCGAACCCCCTGCTGCTCGCCGCTGCGTTCGGGTTGTTCGCCGCGGCGGCGGCGGCGATTCCGGCATTGGCGCGAGCACGCGACATCGCGCCAGCCGCTCTATTCCGCGACGCCGTCGATCGCAGCCGTGCGCGTGTCCGCTGGCCTTATCTTTTCGCCTCGATGATAGCCGGATCGCTGGTTCTGCTTCTGGCGATCGTGATCGCGCCGTCAAAACTGTTTGCCGCGGAATTTCTTGCGGGCATCGCGGGCGGCCTCGTGATCCTGCGAATTGTCGCCGGTGCGTTGCGCTGGTGCGCCGCGCGGCTGCCGCGTGCCCGCAACGCCAGTATGCGGCTTGCGATCGCCAATCTCGTGCGACCGGGCGCTGCGACCGCGGGCGTGATAACCGCGCTGGGACTGGGCTTGACGCTGCTTGCCACCGTCACGCTTCTCGGCCACACGATTTCGGCGCAAGTCAGCGATGAACTGCCGGAAAGCGCGCCCAGCTTCTTCTTCCTCGATATCCAACCTGATCAGACAGCGCAATTCGATCGCATCATCTCGCATGTCCGTTCGGCCCAAGACTACCGCCGCACGCCGATGATCCGTGGACGGATCGTATCGCTGAAAGGCATCCCGGCCCGCGACGCGAAAGTCTCCGCCGATTCGCGCTGGGCACTCGCCGGCGACCGCGGCATCACCTATGCAGCAATTCCACCTAAGGGCACACAAATCGTGGAAGGCAAATGGTGGCCTGCGAATTACGCCGGACCAACGCTGATTTCCTTCGACGCCGACCTGGCGCAGGGAATGGGATTGAAGATCGGCGACACTATCGGGCTGAACGTGCTGGGCCGCGAGATCGACGGGCGCATCGCCAATCTGCGCGACGTGAATTTCAGCAGCGGGCGTCAGAACTTCGTGCTTATCCTTTCGCCCGGCATCATTGACAAAGCACCGCACAGTTTTCTCGCCACGGTGCGCGTAGCGCCAAAAGACGAGGAGCCGCTCTATCGCGCCGTCACAGATGCGTTCCCAAGCATCTCCGCCATCCGCGTCAAGGATGCCATCGCGCAGGTGAGTGCCCTGCTTCAGCAGTTGAATGTCGGCGTCGGTGCAGCAAGCTTGGTGACGATCCTCGCGGGATTGCTCGTTCTGTCCGGTGCCATCGCGGCCGGTCAGCGCGCACGACTGTTCGACTCGACCGTGCTGAAGGTGTTGGGCGCGACGCGCGGCAGAATCGCCGCTATCTATGCCCTGGAATACGGCCTTCTCGGCATTGTATCGGGGCTGCTGGCTTTGGGTATCGGCACGGCAGCTGCCTGGACGATCTGCAGAACTGTTTTCGGGCTGCCCTTCGCATTCAGTCTCGGGACGGCAGCAATCACCGTCGCCGGCGGTGGCGCTGCAACGTTGGTATTGGGCCTTGGTGGTTCCTGGCGTGCGCTCGCCGCCAAGCCGAACCGGCGACTACGCGAGCAATAGACCGCGCTGGGCAGTTTCGAGACAGGAACAACTGCGAGTGTTCGTTGGGCTGCGCTGCAGGAAAGCTTGAGCATCAATGGCGGCGCGATGTGGCGTCGGCACTGAGGTGCAAAAACACTTTTGCGCTAAGGATATTTGATGTCGAGTGCACTCGCAGATCCCGGATAGGTTCACTCTGGTGCTTTTTTCAAAGCCAGCAGACATTCCTTGGAGCTGACGCACCCCCTTCGAAGTTTGGAAGAAACGGGAGTGTACGATTAAAAGGTGAGCGGCCAGACCCCACGTCCCAGACAAGCGCCTCCATATTAGCGGAATCCGTGAATTGCTTACGCGGAATTGCTACGTCGGAATGCTCAAGCGGCACGATGCACCTATTTTTTCGTGCTCAACTATCCGCGTGATGGATCACCTAGGCCCGCTTCAGTCACAAGAGTGATGAACCGTGGATCTTGTCGTAAAGTGTCGAATGGCGGATCGACCCTCAACGCGATGCTGTCCGGTTCATGTCGGCTTATGCTGGTGGCGATGTAAGTCAATGCATCATCTGCATCGTGAAGTGCTGCAAACGTCGCTGCCAGCCTGAACGCCGATTGCTTTCCCGCCGCGTAAAGAGACTGCTGAACCGCCAAGAGAGCGCGCAACATTCCAAGATGCCCGCTGCGTGCAAGGCCGACCGCGCCAGCCGCTGCTAAGGCCATGTCGCCGTCATCGTGACGCGCTAGCGCACTGAGCCGCAACTCGCGCAGGTAAGCAGCGTCAGCCCCTGCTGCAAGCCAGATCGTCGCAAGATATCTGTGCGGTGCAGCAAATCCAGGCTGGTCCTGCTCCAGTTGGGTGAGAAGGGTTACCGCCTGCTCCTTTTCACCGGCATGAAAGAGGATAATGCCCTTGTCCGCCGGGATTGCGCTTGATTCCGAATCCAGATCCTCCGCTTTGTCGATCTCGATCCGGGCATCGTGGAAATTGCCGATTGTCATCAGAAACGCGGCATACCAGTGGTGCGCGGTTGCGCTCTTTGGGTCGAGCGCAAGAGAGCGCCTGAATTCCCGCCGTGCCGACGCCACATCGCGCAGCCAGTAGAAATCGGTAAAGGCCAGAGCCGCATGGGCGCCGGCAAGCGATGGATCAAGCGCGATCGCCCGCCGCGCGGCTGCCGCAGACTTCGGATAGAGCCGGTCGGGTGGGATCGAGGTGAACTCACCTTCCAGATTGTAGGCATTCGCAAGACCGACATAGGCTTTGGCATAACCGGGATCGATTTTGATCGCCTGATTGAAGTCGGAGATGGCGCTGGCGAGACTTGAGGGTGTTCGGGACTGCCATTCATGCAGCCCCGCACGATAAAGCTGGACGGCCATCGGCGGAGGATTTCTTCCGTTGACGAGCGCGGTTGGGTCCCGCGATCCCCCAACGAAAGTGTCGCCACGAATAGCAAAGATTGCTGCCGCTGCAATGAGAAGAAGCACGGTGGCGCCGGCAAGCACCTGCAGGATGTACCTCCGAGGCACGTCGCGTTGAGGCGGTTGTGTTTCAATGCCGGCGGAGCGAGGGCTTGAGTCCCTCCCGTTCAGCCAAGCGTTTATTTCATCGACATAAGCAAACACGTAGACATGGCCAGTTCCGGGTAGGCGCCTGACCGGAAGCCCGCGCGTCTGCTCCCAGCGCTTGACGGTGCGCTCGTCGCGGCCCACGAACGCGGCGATTTCCTTCCACGAATTGAGCCTGCGCTCAGATGGATTTTTTGCGGTCTCCGCCGCCATGTCCCGACTTGCCCCAAACTGCCCCGGCCCGCCATTTGCCGGCGAACGCCTCTGCGTGCCCATTCTCGACCCGGTGAGCATAACGCATTGTTCCGCGCTTGTTGAGCCGTACCTCGCTGTACGAGTTCTTCGCCGCAAGGGGGCCAATCATGAATATGCAACAAAAGCGCACGCTCGATGACGACGGGTTGGAGGACCGAGGCGGGAAGACCTTTGTTTTGCAAGCTGTAGCGACGCTGCTTTGCGGCCGCACCGGCACTTCCAAGATTGCAATGGTATTGCTTGCACTTTTGGTCACTCCGGCAACAGCCAGCGTGACGATATCCCCAAACGCGACCAAGAACATGACGTGTACGGGAGGGGTTTGCAGTCCAACCAAGAGTACGGCTGTGCTCAACGTGTCCGACTTGGAGACCATGCTTGCATCGGGGAGCGTGACTGTCACGACGACCGGCACCGCGCAGGCGACCAATATTGCGGTCGCCGCCTCTCTCACCTGGAGTTCGCCGAACAATTTGACCCTGAGCGCCACCCAAACAATCGGGGTCTATGCGCCGATGTCGGTGACCGGCAAAGGAGGCCTTACGCTCAACGATGCAGGAACCGAATCGCTTGCATTCTACGGGGGCGCAAACGTCACATTTGCCAAGCTATCGAGCCCTCTGACGATAAATGGCAATTCATACGTGCTCGTCAACAACATCGCAGGACTCGCGGCCGCCACAAATGCAAACCCCAGCGGCGACTATGCTCTGGCGAACAGCTACAATGCCGGGCAGGACGGAACCTACTCCACCGCGCCGGTCCAGACACCCGGAAACTGGTTCACCGGCGTCTTCGAAGGTCTGGGAAATACCATTAGCAACCTCACCATTGTCGATGGGACGCCAAGCGCTGCGTGCGATGGCCTGATTTTCAGCATCTATTCGCCGATCATCAGCAATGTGGGTATGGTCAATGTCTCCATCACGAGTACCGGCGATCAAGGTGCCAATGGCGCGGGCGCGGTAGCCTGTGGGCCCAACGCGAATAGCTTAGTCTGGCGATCCTATGCGACCGGGACGATTACCATGGGAAGGCTCGACGGCGCCGGCGGGCTGTGCGCCTGCGGTGGCGCAATTGTGCAGTCGTGGGCCAACGTCGCTATCAGCGGTGGGCAAGCTTCATCGTTCGGTGGCCTGACCAGCGGGGCTAAGCTGATCGACCAATCGTTCTCGATGGGCTCGGTCTCATGCACTGTCGGGTTCTGTCAGCTCGGAGGCCTGTCGATAGGCGTCGGTCAGGGCGGGAAAATCATGAACTCTTATTCCGTTGGGGCCGTAACCGACGGTGGCCCGGGCGGCGACGATTCCCAAATCGGCGGTCTCCTATCGCAAACTGATGCTGAAGGCTCAGTCGTGCAGTCCTACGCAGCTGGAAAGATCACCACGCCGGACTCAGGCTGCAACAACAACACGGATTGCATAGGAGGTCTGTACGGTGTCGAGAACGGCACTTCCAATAACGACGTGTATTGGGATGCGACCACGACCGGCGATAATGTCGCGGCCGGCAACGAGGGCAGTGACCCGGGCACGAAGGGGTTGAAGAACAGTAAGTTCATCAAGAAATTGCCGAAAGGGCTCGACAAGAAAATCTGGGCTCAGAACCCGACCATCAACAATGGGCTGCCCTATTTGATCGCCAACCCTCCACCCCACTAACAGTTTTCCATCTTGCTCGCTTTGGCGCGCCTACGTGTTTCCTTTGAGCCGCCCGACGGCTACTTTCCCGTGTCATGCATGGTGTCTGATCATACGGGGCATCTCTTTAGAATGACCACCGCCGACGGAATTGGTTCGCATCCCCGAACTCGATCATAGGAGCTTCAGATCTTTCGATCTCCCAACCGGCCGCGAACCGCTAATAAACAAGAAGAATTTCAACACGTTCTTTGACAGCAACCATGCGCCGCAGCGCAACAAAGCTGTTGCGCTGATTTCCCACATGACATTTTCTTGACGATGGGTGCCGCTAAGCATAGCTTAAATTCTGAGCGGCGTGGGACTTGGAGCTGCCCACTATGAGAAATGGGGAATCTCATGAGCAAAGATGCTACCGCGACGGTCTACGCTAGGATGCTTGCCGATCCGGTGTTCCGCAGCGTGTTATCTGAGACTCTCCTCTCGCCGTGGGATCTGACCGAAGAAGAGAAGCACCTTCTTCTTGAAGAACTGACAGCTGGCACGACCGATCCTTACAAAAGCAGGGTGATGAACCACATTCGGTCGGGAGTGGTGCCGCTTTCTCCTGTTGTCGCCTCGGCGCTGGGGTACGCTATCAATAAGGCGAATGGCCTTCCAACAGGGATGCTGACAACGCGTGGATTCACGTCGGGGTCCGCCGGTTGTTGTGGGTGGGGGCACCCTATTTTGCCAATGCTTCAGGGAATGCTGGAGTGAATGACTCATACTATCCCGATCGCAATGCGCGATCGGGAGGCCGGTGGTCGACTCCGTCGCTCATGGATGATCTTCTGCGCCTCTCGATAACGGAGCGGGCCGCGGCGCATATTGCTGCGGGATGGATACCCAAGATCGCCTCAATCGACGCGAAACTGAATCTGGCATCTTTTTTTGAACAGAGCATGGCGCGGGCGATCGCGCTGCGCCGACAGGCGCTTTCCCATCTTGAACGAGACGACAGAGCACTCCAGGTTCGGCTGGCATGGATCGAACCGCTGCGGGAACTGGATGCGAGCGGGATTTCAGATCGCATCGTAGAAGAGCTCGCCAAGGGCCTGCGCGATTTCTTATTGCCGCGCTATCGCGAGCTTTGTTCGCGCCTCGATCCATTGCTTGACGCGCGCACGATTGCAGCGCTCGGTTCCGCAATCGATGGTCTGTCGAGCGGGATTGTTTCCGCGGATGGCAATTGCGTAGCCGAGCCATTGAGTATAGCCCTGCAGAAGGCTTGGGCTTACGATAGCGGACCGCTCGCGCCTCTGGACCTTTCCCTCTGGCCACCTGTCGATCGCGTCGCCGTCCCGGCGCGACCCGCCGGACGATTACGCCCCGAAGCGGGAGCGCGTGGTCATATGAGAACTATGTCGCGGCGCGAGCCGGCAGATATCTCCGCCGAACTCAACGACAACGTGATGGCGGAATTGAGCGCGATGGAGCTTCTGGCGCGCTGCTCCTATGAGCATCCAGATTTGCCCTGGGCATCGCACATGGCGCTCGCCTCGCATGTTGCCGACGAAGCGCGGCACGCCGCGATTTTCAGGAGGCTGCTTGCCGATGGCGGCTTTTCCGAAGCCAATTTGCCCCAGCACGCGGCGAACTATCAATTTGCCTATTCTTTTCCGGAATGCGAGCCGGGAAGCAAGCATGAACTGATCTGGCGCTTGCTAATCATGTGCACCGTGCTTGAAGCGCTCGCTGTGGACAAATTGCCGGTCGAAATCGCAACGCGTGACGTGCTCGGTCAGACCGATTTTGCGCGCGCCCTCGACTACATTTCGGTCGATGAGCTCTTTCATACTGAAAACGGGCTTAGGCTTACGCGACAGCTCTGCGAGAAATATCGCTTCGATCCGATGCTGGAGCGCGAGCTTGTCCACGGCCGCTTCTTCGGCCGTCAGCGCAATGTGCGCGCGGTGTATCTGGCGGCCGACCGTGCACGCGCCGAGCGCGAGATCGCAATTCTGGAGGGCCCTGATCCCGACGGAATCCCATTCGAATCCCGTACGGAGGTCGAGCTTCGTCGCCGCGCATCTTTTACCGATGAAGAATGCGAGCAAGTCGATCGTTGGGGCTACAATGCTCGCTCTGCATCGTCGCCGAGTTGATTGATTGTTTTCGTAGTGTGCCGCTTTCGGGGTCAACATGATTTGTCTGGAGGTTCGCAATGACATTGACATCCCGCACCACCACAGTTCTGGCAGCTATTGCATCGTTGGCAATGAACAGCGTTGCCCTCCCGGCGGGCGCGCAGACTTTCAACGTATTGCATGCCTTCGGCGCGACTGGAGATGCTCAATCGCCTCGCGGTGTTGTCGCCCAGGGCCAGGACGGCGTTCTTTACGGTGCGACCCTCAAGGGTGGCACCAATGGCGTGGGTGGCGTTTTTTCGGTGACCACAGGCGGTACGGAAACGTTGCTGGGCAGCTTCGACCCAAGTACGGGCGGGACTGGTTGCAACACGGGATTGCTTCTCGCACGAGACGGAACGTTCTACGGAACGTGTTCCGGCGGGGTCGATCCATATAGTTATGGCAGCGTTTATTCCGCTCGCACAAAGGGCTTCATCGTGACGATATCGGAGAACAATCCGAGCACGGGCAGTGACCCGGACGAGGGTCAGCTGACAGAAGGGCTTGACGGTACCCTTTATAGCGTGGCCGCTACCGGAGGCGCGAATGGCGGAGGCACGGTGTTTTCCGTCGGTTCGGATGGTGCCCTGGTCGATATTCACGACTTCGGCAGCGGAGCGGATGATGGAGTCGGTCCTTCCGGTCCGTTGACGCTAGCAAGCGACGGCAATTTTTACGGCACGACAAGCGCGGGCGGTAAACTTGGCGGTGGCACGGTCTTCAAAATGACAACAACGGGTCAGGTGACCGTCCTTCACGATTTTCCGTCGGAGGGGAAGAAGGAAGGCATTCAGCCGATGGGCGGCGTGGTTGAGGGAGATAGGGGAGAATTCTACGGCGTCACGTTCAGCGGCGGTGCCAACGATCTAGGAACCGTCTTCGCCCTGAAACAGACCGGCAAGGTGCAGATACTTCACAGCTTCAGCGTTGCCGACAGCATGGCATTCCCGTGCGATTCCCTGGTCCTTGCAAACGATCGCAATTTTTACGGCGAGGCAGCAGCCTGCAAGGACGGCAAGTGCGAGGGCTCGGCGATCTTCGAAGTGACGTCCAAGGGTGTGTTCAAGCTGTTGCATGCGCTTAGCCCCACGACCGACGGCACCATGGCATCCAGTCCGCTATTGCTGGACACCAACGGCACATTCTACGGACTGACCGAGTCGGGCGGCCCGAATGGTGGCGGAACGATGTATAGCCTCAACACGGGGCTGCCGCCTTTCGCCAGCCTTTCTCCATCTTCGGGCGCAATTGGCGCTACGATCAACATCTATGGCCAGGGCTTCACGCAAAAAGGTACTAAGGTTTCGTTCAAAGGAGTCAAAGCGGACTTCCAGCTGATAAGCGCAAACTTTCTCCAGGCCGTCGTACCTGCCGGTGCAACGTCCGGGCCGGTGAAGGTAAAAACACCGGGTGGCACGCTGCAGAGCATTCAGACTTTTA